>CAZRGD010000026.1:0-14375 GCA_964599505.1 uncultured Nitrospirota bacterium
GCAAAGGGGAGGCCAAAACCGTGTTTCGACTTGGTGAGAACCTCTTGGGGGAGAAAGTCTGCCATGGCTTCTTTATAGAAGGTGCGGAGCTTGCCTTTTTCCAGTAGCCACTCAGCAGGAATCCGGCCGGCGAGCTCCACCACGCCGCGGTCGAGCATGGGGTACCGAACCTGCACACCAGCGGCACCACACCCCTCGGTGACCTTTCTCAGGTCGTTATCGGCGAGAGTAAGTTGGTGGTCAAAGAGGAGCAGGCGGCCGACCTCGCTCTCCGCCTCACCCTCGGCGTAGAGCTCGCGGGCGGTGGCCACGGCATGATGGCCCTCCACCTCGGCGAGGAGCTCCGGCTGAAGGACGTCGCCGAGGTGGCGGTCGGCGTAGAGGCCGTAGGAGAGGAGACGATCGGGGTTGGGCAGCCGCGCACGGCGAACGTATCGCCCCACCTTGCCCACCGCCGGCAGGCCGCAGAAGCCGTCACTCGCCGCCAGGAGCGCGAGCACCCCGCGCAGGGGTCCGAAGAGGCGGTGGTAGCGCTGAAACAGGTAGTCGGTCCCGTACCGCTCGTTGCCGGCGAAGAGCTCGTCGCCGCCGTCTCCGGCGAGCAGCGTGTCCATCCCCGCCTCGCGGGCGAAGCGGGCGCACTGGTAGACGGCGATCGCCGAGCTGTTGCCGAACGGCTCGTCGAAGGCGCGGACTACCCGCTCCAGGGAGTCGGCGAGGTCTCCGGGGGTAACGACCCGCTCGTGGAGACGGGCACCGTAGCGACCGGCGGAGATGCGGGCGTAGGCGCGCTCGTCGTAGCGCGCCTCGTCGAAGCCGATGGTAAAGGCGTCGCACGGGCCGCTCGCGGCCGCGAGCCCGACCACCGTGGAGGAGTCGAGGCCGCCGGAGAGGAAGCACCCCACCCCGTCGCCGGGGCCGCGGTGGCGGGTGACCGCCGAGGCGAGCCGCTCGCGGAGCTCGGCCGCCAGCGCCTCTCGTGAGCCACCGCCGTCTTCGCGGTAACGGAGTTGCCAGTACCGCTCCGGCTCACCCACCCGGTCACGACACACGAGCCGGTGGGCAGCGCGCAGCTTGCGGATCCCACGGAAGAAGGTGCGCGGCGCCGGGATGACCGCGAAGCTGAGGTAGTCCACCAGAGCGGCCAGGTCGATCCCGGTGTCGACGCCGGGCAGGGCCCGCAGGGGCTCGGTGCGCGAGGCGAAGCAGAGGGTGTCGCCGAGGCGCGCGTAGACCAGGGGACGGGTGCGGAAGAGATCCACCGCCAGCTCCAGGCCGCCCGTCTCGCTCCAGCAGGCGTAGGCGAAAGAGCCGTCGAGAGAGGCCGGATCGGCCGCCCGGTGGGCCGCGAGGATCGTCGTGGCCGGATCGTGGGATGCGCCGTCGAGGAGGAGATCCGCGTCCGCGACCACTGCCGCCCCCTCCGCCTCGGCGAGAAGGCCGCCATCGCCCGCGGCGAGCAGCAGGCCAGGGAACGGCTTTGCGAGGCGCGCATCGCCCACTGCTGCGCGGAAGGCAGCGGCAAGCTCCGGATCGACACCATCCGGGGACCAGAGACCGGCGATCCCCCTCATGACGCCTCCACCGAATCTCCCGCCACCACCGCGGCCAGTGGCGCGAGGGTTTGCTCCCACCGGTAGTGGCGGGCCATGTGGCGGCGTGCCGCCGCTCCCGCGGACCATGCCTTTGGCGGGTCGCGCAGGTAGGTGACCACCGCCTCGGTAAACCGCTCGGCCCCCTCGGCGACCGCCAGGTGGTAGCCGGGCCGCGCATCGATCCCCTCCAGTGCCTGGGGAGTGGCGACGACCGGCATCCCGAGGGCGAGGGCCTGGAGCACCTTGTTCTGGACCCCGCGGGCGATCCGCAGAGGGGCCACGAAGAGGTGCGCGGCCATCAGCTCGGGGAGGACGTCGGGGACGTAGCCGGCGAGGCTCACCGCGCCCTGGCGGGCAAGGCGGCGGACCGCCGGGGCGGCGCGACCACCGAGGACACGGAGGGTGGCGCCGGGAAAGGCATCACGTACCCGCGGCAGGATCTCACGGGCGAACCAGACCACCGCCTCCACATTCGGCCGGTAGTCCATCGCCCCCATGAAGCAGAGGGTTGGCACCCGCGTCGCGGGCGGTCGCCACGCAGTGTGGAGGAAGCGCTCATCCACCCCGTTGGCCACCGGGACCACCGGGCACCCCCCGGCCACGCGCGATCGGAAGAGGGTAGCCTCGGCCTCGGAGACGAGGGTGACGCAGTCGGCCTTCGCTGCGATCGCCCACTCCGCCGCCGCCACCCGCCGCGCCTCGCGCGCGAAGAGCCAGCGCCGCGGACCGTGCGCCTCGGCGGCGTACTGCTCCCACTTGGCCGAGTCCACGTCCACCAGGTCCATGATGAGGCGGCGGCCGGGGCGGGCGACGAGGTAGCGAGCCATCGCCCCTGAATAGGCGATCACCGCGCCGTAGGGTCGCTCCTCCTGCCACCGGCGGGTGAGCTCGGCGAAGCGGCGACTGTGGAAGGTGGCAAAGGAGATCGCCTCGCCGGTGGTCATGGTGCCGGCCGCGCGGGCCAGCCGTTGGCCGCAGGTGAGAGGCTCGGCATGGACCTCGCGGCAAACCTCGGAGAGGTCGCCGAGGTGGTGTTCCCCCTCCGGGTCATCGACAAAACAGGCGAGGTCGACGGTGTGGCTCCGGGAGAGGTGGCGCAGCAGGTGGAGGGCACGGATCCGCTCCCCCTTGGTGGGGGGGACCGGGAGGCGGTGGGCGAGGAAGAGGATCTCCATGGGATCGCTGCCACGCCTCGGTGTTGCCGAAGGGGTGTCGTCGCTCGACTGGTAGGCGGAGCAGGAATCGAACGCTGCGGCCTCCCCGATGTGGTCGGGGTGCTCTACCACTGAGCTATCCGCCTGTGTCGAGTGCGAGGGTGTCATTTCACTTCGGCTGGTTCTACCGGCTGCGTGAGATGGAGGCCGCCCCCAACCGGGAGGGCGGTGGCAGGGTCTACGGAATGGAACGGATGATCCACGGGCCGAGGCGGTTGGCCACCGGAAGGGGTAGCCGCTTCCACACCTCCACCTTGCGGCGGAAGCCCGGCGCGGTGGGATTCACCTCCGGCCGCGGGCCACCACCGGGCATATGGTAGAGGTACGGCAAGGGCACCGGGTCGAACCCCCAGTGGACCTTGAAATCGAAGGCACCGGTGCCGCGTTTGGAGCGGCCGAAGTCGAAGAGGCGCACCCCACGCTTGGCGGCAATCCGCATGAGCTGCCAGTACATGAAGTCGTTGGGGGCGAGGCGCCGGAACTCGGTAAGCGACCCCGCGTAGTAGGGCAGAACCTGGTCTTTGAAAAAGAAGGTAAGGACACCCGCCACCGGTCTCCCCTCGTGGCGCACGGTGAGACAGTGGCAGTCGTGGCCGAACACCTCCTGCAGGGTCTGGAACCAGCGGCGCGAATAGACCGGAGTGCCGAGGCGGTGGACCGACTCGGCGTAGAGCTCCCATACCGCGTCGAGCTCTTGGGGACCGGTGCGGTGGGTCAGCCCCCGCTTAGCCCCCTGGCGCACCATGCGCCGCTGTTTGCGCGGGATGGCCTTGAGGTTGGCATCATCGTCGCCGCTGATCGCCTTGCGGAAGGTGACGTAGAGGTCACTCCCCTCACCGGTGAGCCCCGAGGGTTCGAGATAGCGCAGCTCCAGGTAGTCGGTGTGCCGGTTGCGCGCCAGGGCCTTGGCGTGGGCGTAGAGGGCGGCGTGGACCTCGTCGTCCACGGCCACCGCGCCGCCGTAGACCGCGAAGGGGAGCGATACGAGGCTATGGCCGAAGAGGCGACTCTTGAGCTCGAAAAGGGGGAGAATGCCGGCGACCTCGCCGTCGCGCTCCGCCAGCAGGTAGTGGGAGCGGTGGCCGAAGCACAACTCGACCGCCCGCCGGTAGCCCCACTGGTGGAAGAAGGTGGCGCCTGGATGGTGGGCGACAAAGCGATCCCACGCTGGACGCTGCTCCTCGCCCACCGTCTTGACGCTGCAAATCCCGGTCGCGATCGCCTCAACCATGGTCCCCCTCCTCCAGCCCGAGGACTCGGGCGGCGGTGTCGAAGTGAAACCGCTCAAGCAACCCCACGAGCCGCCCCTCCATGCGATCGAGATTGTGATAGTGGCGGATCCGTGTAAGCCACCCCACCCGCTGCCGTGGTTGACCCGGGTCGATCTCCCAGGGGTGGAGGTAGAGGATCGCCGGTTTTCCCTCCCGCCGGTTTACCTGCGCCACCCCCCAGCGGGTGAGCATGGCTGGCAGGAGCCGCAGGTAGCCACCACCGGCCACCGGCAGGTTGCGACCGAGCAACCGCGCGGTGGTGAGGGGAAACTCCACCAGGCCGTCGCCCTCGGTGCCGCGCACCCGGTGGGGGAAGCGGGGGAAGTCGGGGATACCGTAGCGGTCGTGGTGGATGGGAAAGATGGAGGAGTCGTAGGCGAAGCCCGCCTCGTGCAGCACGTCGAGGGCCCACATGGAACGGCGAGTGATGGAGTAGCTCGCCGCCCGGTAGCCCAGCACGGCGGCGCCGGTGATCTCTTCGAGGCACCCCTTGGCACGCACCACCTCATCGCGGAAAACCTCGGGCGTCTGGCGGTAAACGAGCTCGTGGGCGTAACCGTGGCACGCCACTTCGTGGCCGCGATCGTGGATCTCACGGATCAGCGCCGGCTGCTCCTCCGCCACGACCCCGAGGCAGAAAAAGGTGGCACGAACACCGCGGCCATCGAGGAGATCGAGGAGGTGGTGGGTATTCGCCACCACCCGCCGCTCCATCTGCGGCCACCGCTCACGCGGGATGGCGGCGGCGAGGGCGGAGACGTGGTAGTAGTCCTCCACGTCGATGGTGAGGGCGTTGACCACCCCACGCGCCTCCATCCTCCCTGCTCCCCTACCGGCGACGGAAGAAGCCGCCATGCCGCTTCGGTGGCGGGGTTACGAGGTCGGCGAGGGGGTCCGCAGTCTTCGACGCAGCCTCACCGCGCTCCGCTTGCAGTGAGGTGGCCGCCTCAGCTCCCGCCTCCATCTCGTCACCCTGGAGGAGATCGAGACGACGGGCCACCGACTCCAACCTGACCAACATCTGGTCCTCCTTCAGGTCGAGGCTGGAGAGGCGTCGGAGCATGGCGCCGTGGCGATCGAGGACCTGATGGATCTGCTCCAGGAGCGGCACCAGCTTGTCGTTCGTCCGTGACCACTGGGTGCCGGTCGCCTCCAGCGCCTCCGCCATCCCGAGGAGGCGATCCTCCAGTGCCCCGAGCCGCCTGCCGGTGGCGTCGGACTTGTCCCAGATGGAGGAGACGGTCTTCGCCGTCCCCTGGGTCGCCCGCCGTACCACCTCCTCGAGGCGGAAGGGGAGACCCTCTACCTCGCGGCGGATCTGTTGCTGGTGGCCGGCCACCTCCTCCATCCGCTCTTCCATCTGCTGGAGACGGTTCCACAAGAGGGTGGCGGTACGGCTGTCCATGGAGCCGCCGCCGCGCCCCCCCTCGCTCAGCCGCCGGGCGACCTCCTCCTCTTCTACGTCCTCTGCCGCATCCACCCCCTCCTCCTTGCGGAGGTCGGCGAGGACCGCCTCCACCAGAGGACCGTCGATCGCCTCGTGTTCCTCCACGAAGCCGTAGAGCAGCGCCCGATCCGCCACCTTGTTGATCAGGCGCGGGATACCGTGGGCGTAGCCATGAATCGGTGCGATGGCGTCCATCGAGAAGAGGTCGGGCGCACCACCCGCCACCTCGACACGGTAGGCAAGGTAGGCGGCGGTCTCCTCTTCCGAGAGGCGTTCCAGGTGGTAGCTGACGTTGATCCGCTGTTTGAACTGCCGCAGGGCCTGCTGCCCGAGGGTCTGCTTCAGCTCCGGCTGACCGCAGAGGATGATCTGCATCAGCTTGTCTGCGCCGCTCTCCAGATTGGAGAGAAGGCGGAGCTCTTCAAGCATCGGGACCTCGAGGTTCTGCGCCTCATCCACCACCACCACGCACTTGTTGCCCTGCGCGTACTGCTCGATCAGGAAGGTATTGAGCTCGTGGAGGATCGCGGTCCGCTCCTTGCCGATGGGATCGAGACCGAAGTCGAGGCAGATGAGCTCAATGAGCTGCTCGCCGCTCACTCGCGTATTCATCACCTTGGCAACCACCACCTCCTCGTCCAGCTCACCCAGAAGCCCCTTCAGGAGAGTGGTCTTGCCCGAGCCGACCTCACCCGTGAGGAGCACCAGGTTGCCCGCATCGGCGACCCCGTAACGCAGGTAGGCGAGGGCCTTCTTGTGGGTCGCCGAGAGATAGAGAAACTCGGGATCCGCGGTGAGCTGGAAGGGCTTGCGGTCGAGACCGTAGAAGGCGCGATACACGGAAATTGCTCACAGGAGGGTGGCGCCGTAGCGCAGGCCGATGAAGACGCGGTTGTTGGTGATGGTGCCGTCGTTCACGCTGCCGCTCTGCTGCTGGTTAGAGAAGATGTAGCCAGCGGTCAAACTGAGGATGCGGCCCAAGGGGTAGGCTGTGTTGTAACGCAGGGTAAATCGGCGGGTATTCCCCGCGACATTCGCCTGGGAGATGCGCTCGGAGAAGGTGGCGGAGAGGTTGGAGCTCCATACGGGGGAATGGCGATAACTTCCTCGAAGATCGATCGCCTGCGAGTCGGCGGCGCCGCCAAACCCCTGGGAGGTGGAAACCGAGCGCCTGTAGCCAAGGCTTAGATCACCGCGACGCAACACCTTGCTCAGCCGAAGATCCGCATTGGGCGTGACGTCATCCACCGCGTTGTCCGGGGTACTGTTGAAGCTCGCCCCGAGGCTCGCATTTATCTTCCACGTAGGGACGGGCTCATCGCTGTAGATGAAGCTCACTACATCGCTATCGCTACCGGCAAAGGAGTCGAAGCGGGTCGCCGTGTGGTTGTAGGAGAGCCCAAAGGAGCGCAATGGAGAGAGACGCCACGAGAGGCTCCCACCCAGGGAGCCATCGCGGCTATCCACCTGCGCCGAGTCGTCGTACTCCTGAATCGAGTAGGCACCGTTAAACCCCAGGGTGAGCGGCATGCGGAAATCGTGCTGATAACCGAGCTGGGTGGTGTTGCTGATCACCCCTTGATGACCCACAACCACCCCCTCGACGTCCACCGGCTGGCGCTGTGCGGCTCGAGTTCTCCCGGTGGCATAGAGGGAGTCCGGGGTCCTCGAGAAGGCGTTGGAGTAGGTGAGGGTATCCCGTGGCGACAGATGGACGGCATCGCCAAAGGAGATCGCCTGGTTCTGGCCGATATCGCTGGTAGAGAGCTCGCTGTGATCGAGGTAGAGCTCATGGTCCAAGCGGTAGAAGAGGGTGAAGCTCCCCAGGGGGTGGTGGAAAACGAGGCGGCTATCGAGACCGACCGTGGTAATAAAATCGCCCTCCTTATCCCCGGTGGTATTAAAGACATTGTCGTCGTACGCCTCAGTCGCCGCGACGTTCCAGGTGACGTCAAGCCAGTCGCTGACGTAATGCCATACGTCGGCGGTCGCTGGCGTGCACTGGACCAGAAGCATGAGCCCGAGGGCGAAGCACCACCCGTGGAGGGCATCCCCTCGGTCACCCATCCTTCCCTCCCTTGTCGCCTGCGTCGGAGCCATATCCGCCGTAACCGTACCCCCCGTAGTAGTACCGGTAGCCGTACCCGTAGCCGTAGCTACTACGGTCACTCCGGTTCACCACCACCCCGGCGATCCGGTTGGCGCCGAACTGGCGCACCGCGTCGGTGAGCGCCCGGCGCGACGTCTTGCCCGCGCTGATCACGAAGATCGCGCCGTCGAGCCACTGGACCAGGGTCATGGCATCGGGGGCCGGGAGGACCGGAGGTGAGTCGAAGAGGATGATTGCCTCGGGGAAAGCATCTCGCAGCTCGGCGCAAAACTGTGCCATCCGCCGCGAGCCGAGGAGCTCGGAGGTGTTGTGCAACCGCACCGTTCCCGCTGGAACCCAGAGGGGACCGTCCGCAAGGCGGACCACTACCTCGTCGAGGGTCACATCCGGATCGTCGAGGTAGTCCGAGACACCGCGCCGTCCCTCGATCCCGAGAAACTTTGCAAGCACGGGTCGCCTGAGGTCCGTGTCCACCACCACCGCGTCGAGTTGGATCTCCTGGGCGACGGCGTAGGCAAGGTTGAGGGCGGTGATCGACTTCCCATCGCCCTGCAACGGGCTAGTGACCACAAAGGAGAGGTGCTTCTGCTCCGCCGCCAGCATCAAGGTGGCGCGGAGCTGACGATAGGCATCACTCGTGCCGAGACTCGGGGCCGATGCGACCACCAGCCGGTTCTCCGTCAGGTGGAGCGGATCGGGCTCCACCACCTCCACCTGCGCCGTCAGATTGACAGGAATGACCGGTCGCTCTGCGGCGCGCCGGGGCTCGGAAACACCGCCATGGCGCTCACGCGTTGCCTTCTCTAACGCCTCTTCGATCCGGCTCATCCTAGACTCCCACGAGGGCGCGCAGTGGATAAAGGCCAATTCCCTGAATTTCCAGCCACAGGACCGACCCAAAAATGGCAACCGTCATCGCCGTCGCCACGCCGAAGGCGAGATTCGCCCGGTGGCGGCGGCGGCGGTCACCATGGGTGACCATCGTGGGGATCCGGCCGAGGACGGTGAGCCCCACCAGCCCCTGGATCTCGTCGCTGGAACGGATGGTGCTGTCCATCAGGTGGCGAAGGAAGCCGAGGCCGTAGCCGGCGGCGATCCCGCCACCAAGCCCCATGAGGATGATGATCACCCGATTCGGCTTGATCGGCTTGTACGGCACGGTGGCCGGCTCGATCACCCGGATGCGCCCGCCGCGGTCCTGCACCTCCATCTCCTTGGTCACCCGCGCCTCCTCCAACCGCTTGAGGAGGTTATTGTAGATGGAGCTGTTCACCGAGTAGTCACGGCGCAGGGCGACGAGCTCCTGCTCCTTCTTCGGAACCTCGAGGATCGCCTTTCCGAGGGCGGCAATCGCCTGCTTGAACTCGTCTCGCTTCGCCGCCGATGCGGTCACATCGGCATCGAGCTGGGAGACCTTCTCCTTCAGGCTTAGGTAGTGGGGGTTGAGGATCTGGTCCCCCAGATCGGCGAGCACATCCGCCTTCGGCGTCTCCCCCGTCCCATTTGCCTCCTTCGACTGATTTTCCTCACGGAGGTGATCGATCTGCGCTTGAAGCGCCACCACCGCGGGGTGGCGATCGGTGTAACGAAGCCGGAGCTCGTCCATCTTCGCCTGAAGCGCCGCGATCCTTGGATCCTCCTGCTCTCCTGTAGCGCCGGTCATCCCCTCATTGAAGTCCTGCTGCGCCGAGATCCACTTGGGCTCCGACTCGAGCTGCTTGGCGTAGGTCGCTCGCTCGCTCCGGAGGCGCTGGAGGTCGCTCTTGAGCTCCGCCAGCTTCGTCCGCGCATCGTCGAGACGGTTGACATCGGCAAAGGCGGCACGTGGTGCCATATCCGTACCGCCCCCCCCCTTCCCTGCCGGAAGGGCCGCCCCGACGCCGAACTCCACCAGATTCTTCTGCTTGAACTCCCTGAGCTTCCGCTCCGACTCCTCCAGCCGCGTCCGATAGACCTGGAGCTGCTGGTTGATGAAGTCGTACGCCTGGTGTGCCTCCACCCGCTTCGCCCCAAGGTTCTGCTCCAGGAGCATATCGGTAAGCATCGCCACCACGTCACGTGCGGTGGTGGGATTGTTGTGCTGAAAACCAATCTCGATGAGCTGGCCGCGTCCCGAGGCACGCACCACGGTGTGCTTGCGCATCCGGACCAGGAGCGCCTCCAGCTCCTTCGGCGTCTGTGCCTTCAGGTCGAGGTCGAGGCGACGGGCGATCTGGGTGAGGTGGTCACGGGTGAGGAGACGCTGCTCCACGAACTCCATCTTCGAGGTAATCGACGGCGTCACCGCCATCCGCCTGGTGAGGGCCTGGAGGATCGCGTCGTCCTCCACCAGGATCGTCGCCTTGGACTCGTAGACCTTCGGGCTGGTATACGCGACCACCCCGGCGACCACCCCGGCGATCACCGCGGCGAAGAGAACCCACCACCGGTTGCGTAGCAGGATATCGACATAGAGCCGAAGATCGAGTGTGTTCGCCTGGACTTGCATAGGGGCTCCCTCGGCCTCGGGTCACGGAACGACGACCAGGTCGCCGTCCTTGAGGTCCATTACCTGCGAGAGGTCGAGCTTCTTGTAGATATCGCGGAAGCGGACCCTGATCTTCCGTGCCTTGTCCCCCTCCTTCCGCACCACGGTCACCTTGTTCATGCTCGCATACGGGGTAAACCAGCCGGCATCAATGATTGCGTCGATGATGTTGATGCCCTCCCGGTACGGGATCGACTTCGGCGTGCCCACCTCACCGAGAACGGTGATCTTGTGGTCCTGGGCGTAGGAGGCCATCCCCGCCATCATGATCGTCACCGTGGGCTCACGCACATACTCCTTCAACTTGGTGGTCACCACGCGCTGGAGCTCCGTGGTGGTCATCCCCTGGACGAAGACGTCGCCCACCAGAGGGATGGAGAGCTTGCCGTCAGGACGCACCACCCCGGTTGCCCCAAGGTCCGGGTTCCCCCACACAAAGACCTGCACCGAGTCACCAATCCCGATACGGTAGTCGGGTCCCGCCGCCTCCCCGTTCACCACACTGAAGGCGAGAAGCAACAGCCCCACCGCCAGAATCCCGCGTGCAGCCCTTATCACCATGTTCATCCCTCCACGATTAGCAACGATTCTCAGAATGAGACACTACCGGTGCATTCTCCACCAACCCACCCAGGTCTACCACCGTACCGTCAACCCACCTCGACCCCTTACTTGTCGTGGCCTGGGGATCGTCGTGGCGGCGACCATCCTTCTCGGGGCACTGGGCGCGAGCGCCCTGGAGCCCCGCGAGGTGGCCATCCTTGCCAATGTTGATCTCCCGGCCTCGCTAGATGTTGCTCAACGCTATCGGCAGCTCCGCCACATTCCCCAAGGGAACCTTATCGCCCTACCCCTGCCCAAGCGGGAGACAATCTCCCGCCGGCACTACGAGGCCGACCTGGCAGACCCCCTGCGCGACTGGCTCGCCCGACCGGAGCAGGCACAAATCCGCTGCCTCCTCCTGGTCTACGGCGTCCCCCTGCGGATCCGCTCCACCTACCCCGAATCCGAGGAGCACGATCAGGTCGAGAAGATCAACGAACGCCTCGACCGCCTGGAGGTCGAGGCGCCCCTCTCCCCGAAGATCAAGCGGCTCCGCCGCCAGCAGACCGAGCTGCGCCGCCTCGGTCGCTCCGACCTCGCCGCGGTCGACTCGGAGCTCACCTTGCTGCGCATCCCCCACGCCCTGCGCGGCTGGCTCCCCAACCCGCTCTTCAAGGCGAAGATTCAGCCCCCCCAGCGGGTTGAGCTCCCGCCACGAGGGCTGCTCACCGCCCGCCTCGACGGCCCCACTCCGGCGCTCGCCATCGGCCTCGCGGAGCGCGCCATCGCCGCCGAGCAGCAGCCACCCCGCGGCCGCGTCTACATCGACGCGCGCGGCATCACCAAGGGCAACTACGCCCCCTTCGACGCAGCGATGCGCCGTGCCGCCAAGCTCCTCCGGCCCCTCCCCTACCCGGTCACCCTGGAGAACACCAAGCGCCTCTTCGGCCCCGGCGAATGTCCCGAGGCGCTGCTCTACTACGGCTGGTATCGCCTCGGCCACTACCTGGACGCCTTCGACTGGGCGCCCGGCGCCATCGGGATCCACCTCGCCTCGAGCGAGGCGACCTCCCTCCACCACGGCCCCTACTGGTGCCCGCAGATGATCGCCGACGGCGTCACCGCCACCGTTGGCCCGGTGGCGGAACCGTACGCCTCCGCCTTCCCCCCCGCGGACCTCTTCTTCCAGCACGTGGTCTCCGGCCAGTACACCCTGGTGGAAGACTACTTCCTCGCCCTGCCGCACCTCTCGTGGCGGATGGTCCTGGTGGGGGACCCGCTGTACCGGCCATTTCTAAAGAGAACGCAGTGACCGCTTTTTTCGCGGCGTGAAAAAAGATATCGGGGCTGCGCCCCGTTCCTTGACTGAAAACGATTCGGCGCTACCATGGGAAGTCCTTGTCGAAACAAGGGTTTAGGGGGGACGTCATCTATAATCACCGCCATGTCCGGGTCGTAGTCACTGCCGGAGGACGAGGGAGACGCCTCGGCGGGGAGACCGCCAAGCAGTTTCTCCCCCTCACGGGCGTGCCGCTGGTGGAGCGGTGTCTCGCCCTCTTCCACGACCACCCGGCCGTCGATGACCTCGTCCTCACCCTGCCCGTCAATGACATAGAGCAGCGCGGTCCCAGGTATCGGGAGCGATTCCCGAAGCTCTCAGCGGTCATCGCCGGCGGCGCCGAGCGCCAGGCGTCGGTAGCCGCCGCCCTCGATCTGCCCCTGCCCGACGATGCCCTCATCGCCATCCACGACGCCGCCCGCCCCCTCTTCGACCCCGCCGACCTCGACGCCTTGCTGGAGGCCGCTGACCGCGATGGCGGTGCCGCACCGGCCCTTCCCCTCACCGACACGGTGACCGAGGTGAACGATCGCGGCCAGATCCACACCTACCCCGACCGCCGCCACCTCCGCGCCATCCAGACGCCACAGATTTTCCGCTGCGACCTGATCCGCACCGCCCATGCCCTGGCCCGCAGCCGCGGCGAGAGCCACAGCGACGACACCCAGGTTGCCTTCACCGCCGGCCACCCGGCGACCCTCCTGCCGGGCCGCGCCACCAACCTCAAGATCACCACCCGCGACGACCTGGCGCTGGCCGAGGCACTCCTCGCCGCCCGAGGGAGAGAGCCATGATCCGCATCGGCGACGGCTACGGCCTCCACCGGCTGGTCCCCGGCCGCCCCCTCTGGCTCGGGGCGGTCGAGCTCCCCTGCGAGCGCGGCCTCCTCGGCCACTCGGACGGCGACGTGGTCTGCCACGCCATCGCCGACGCCCTCCTCGGCGCCGCGGCGCTGGGCGACATCGGCCACCTCTTTCCCGACACCGACCCCGCCACGGAGGGAATCGCCGGCGCCGAGATCCTCCGCCGCACCGCCGTCCGACTTGCCAGCGCCGGCTGGGCGATCACCAACGTCGACGCGACGGTGATCGCCGAGGCGCCGCGGCTGGCTCCCCACATCACCGCGATGCGCACCGCCATCGGGGCCGCCCTCTACCTCGACCCCGAGCGGGTGAGCGTCAAGGCGACCACCAGCGAGGGGCTCGGTGCCACCGGCACCGGTGACGCCATCGCCGCCCACGCCGTCTGCCTCCTCCACGCTGCGAATCCCCATGGCTGAGCTCCCCGACTACCACCCCGAGCCGCAGCCGGCGCTCGCCACCACGGTGGCCGACCCGGAAGGACAGATACGCGTCCGCTTCGCGCCGTCGCCGAGCGGCCCGCTGCACGTGGGCAACGCGCGCACCGCGCTGTTCAACTGGCTCTTCGCCCGCGGCCACGACGGCCAGTTCATCCTGCGCATCGAAGATACGGACGCTGCCCGCTCGGCCGTGGCGTACGAGCAGGCGATCATGAAGGACCTCGCCTGGCTCGGCCTCGAGTGGGATGAAGGGCCCGACCGCGGCGGCCCCGCCTCCCCCTACCGCCAGAGTGACCGCCTCGCCATCTACCGCGCCCAGGCCGAGACGCTGCTCGCTGACGGCGTCGCCTATCCCTGCTTCTGCACCCCCGAGCGGCTCGCCGCCGAGCAGGAGCTCGCCCGGCGCAACCACCAGCCGTACCGCTACGCCGGGACCTGCCGCGCCATCGACCCGGAGGAGGCGGCGCACCGCCGCGCCGCCGGCGAGCCGTGTGCCATCCGCTTCCGCACCCCGGCCGGCCCCATCGCCATCCACGACCGTCTGCGCGCCACCCTCACCTTCGACTCCGCCGACTTCGGCGACCTCATCCTCCTGAAGAGTGACGGCGTCGCCGCCTACAACTTCGCGGTGGTGGTGGACGACGCCCTCATGGGGATCACCCACGTCATCCGCGGCGACGACCACCTCGCCAACACCCCGAAGCAGGTCCTCCTCTTCGATGCCCTCGGCTTTCCCCGTCCCGACTACCTCCACCTGCCCCCAGTGGTCGGGAGAGACGGCCGTCCCCTGGCCAAACGGAAAGGCGGCGCCAGCCTCGCCGCCCTGCGCGGCGACGGCATCCTCCCCGCCGCCCTCAACCAGTACCTCGCCACCCTCGGCTGGGCACGAGACGCCATGGACACCGCCGCCAACCCCGCACGACTCGCAGCCCCCTTCCCCACCGCCCCGCCGAGCCCCCGCGCCGCCCCCCCCGACACCACGCGCCCCCCCCACCTCTCGCCCGCCCCCGCCCCCCCCACCCCCCCCCC
>CAZRGD010000027.1:0-14236 GCA_964599505.1 uncultured Nitrospirota bacterium
TTTGGGGATGTGGAGCCGATCCCGAGCCACGGGGGAGCCCGGGGCCACCCCGGGACCGACAGCGAGGGGGGGGGGGGTGAGGGGTGGGGGATGAGGGTCGGACAGCCCTTCGGGCTGAGGAGATGTCGTTAGAAACCCCCACGAAATGATCCGAGGGCCGCGCCGCGGCCATCCACCCCCTCCCCCCCCAGCCCGCGAGCGAAGCGAGCCCACCCCGCCGGCCGCAGGCCGGCCCCCACCCGCGAGCACAACGAGCCAACCATGAGCAAATCCGAGATCAAGAAAAACGACTGGTACGACTATAAGCGCGCCGACGAGGTCCTCGACGCCTACAACCGCGGCGGCGGCTCCTCCCTGCCGGCGGACGAGTTCGTCGCCCAGTCGGTGGTCCCCGCAGGTACCGGCGCGCAGCGCGACTTCTCCTACATCGCCCCGGAGGTCCCCGAGCTCACCGCCGCCAACTGCGTCGCCTGCATGGAGTGTGTCCAAAACTGCCCGGACACCGCGATCCTCGGCAAGGTGGTGCGCGATGCGGACCTGGAAGAGGCGCTCGCCGCGATCGACGACCCGGAGGAGCGCGAGCTCGCCCGCGCCCAGCTCGTGAAGACCACCAAGTTCTACAAGACCTACCAGAAGAAGCACGACAAGGACGCCAGCAAGCCCGAAGGGGCGGAGTTCGGGATCTTCATCGACCCCACCAAGTGCAAGGGGTGTGGCGAGTGCGTCGAGGTGTGCGGCGACCACGGCGCCTTGAAGATGATCAAGAAGACGCCGGACAACCTCCCCGACTTCTTCCGCCTGTGGAAGCTCCACAACGACCTGCCGGCGACACCTGCGGAGTACATCTCCCCGAAGATCAGCATCGACATCATGCTCAAGCCCACCGCGCAGCAGTACACCGGCGGCGCCGGCTCGTGCATGGGGTGCGGCGAGGCGTCGGTGATCCGCCAAATCATGGCCGCCACCCACGAATACCACGGCAACAACTACGGCATCGTCGCCGCCACCGGCTGCTCCACCGTCTACGGCTCCACCTACCCCTACAACCCCTTCGTGGTGCCGTGGGCGAACTCCCTGTTCGAGAACGCCTCCACCTTCGGCATGGGGGTCAGACGCTGCTGGGACGACATGGGCCACACCGACCGCGGCCTGTGGGTCATGGGCGGCGACGGCGGGATGCTCGACATCGGCTTCCAGGCCCTGTCGCGGCTCCTGTGCTCGGGGATGAACATCAAGGTCTTCATCATGGACACCCAGGTCTACTCCAACACCGGCGGCCAGACCTCCACCTGCTCCTTCATGGGCCAGGAGGCGAAGATGAGCGTCCACGGCAAGGTCGTGCCGGGCAAGCCGGAGCGACGCAAGGAGGCGGCGCAGATCTGCATGATGCACCCCAACACCTACGTCGCGCAGACCGTCGGCCCGATGACCACCCACCTCTACAAGTCGGTGCGCGGAGCGCTGGAGTACAACGGCCCGGCGGTGATCCTCGGCTACACCACCTGCCAGCCGGAGCACGGCGTCGCCGACGACATGGCAGCGCACCAGGCACGCCTCGCGGTCGAGTGCCGCGCCTTCCCGCTGATGATCTACGATCCCTCCAAGGGGCGGACCATCAAGGAGCGCCTGTCTCTCCAGGGCAACCCGTCGGTGAAGCGCGACTGGCACACCAAGGAGCTCAAGGACGGCTCGGTCGAGGTCCACGACTTCGCCCACTTCGCCCACACCGAAGGCCGCTTCGCCAAGCACTTCGACAAGGACGGCAACCCGTCGGAGATGATCCTCAAGAGTCAGCAGGAGCGCCTGGAGAACTGGTGGCAGTTGCAGGAGTTGGCGGGCATCGTCAACGAAGACCAGACATAAGAGCACCCCTACGGGCGCAGCGCCCGCGCGCGGACCTTCGAGGCCCCGGAGAGCACCTGCTCCCCGGGGCCTCATTGCGTTAGGATTTGGCGCGACTCCTTACCGCTCCCCACCGCCAACAGAGAAGACCCCATGATCCCCTTTCTAGATTTAAAGAGCATCAACACAAAACATAAAGACGAGCTGATGGACGCCATGTCGCGGGTGATCGATTCCGGCTGGTATATCTTGGGGGACAACGTCGAGTCCTTTGAGCACACCTTTTCAGACTACTGTGGGGTCAGAAATACCATCGGCACCGGCAATGGTCTGGATGCCCTGACGCTCATTATTCGCGCCTACAAAGAGCTCGGCATTTTCCACGAAGGCGACGAGATTCTCGTCCCTGCAAATACCTATATCGCCAGCATCCTCGCAATCACCGAAAACCGCCTGACCGCGGTGTTGGTCGAGCCGGATATGGCTACCTACAATATCGATTGCGATCTACTGGAGGAATCCATCACCGAGCGAACAAAGGGCATATTGACCGTACATCTCTACGGCCTCGTCAGTTATGGCGACAAGATGAGATCGATCGCGGACAAATATGGCCTGAAGATTATCGAGGACTCCGCCCAGGCGGCAGGGGCCGAGTATGAGGGAAGAAAGGTCGGCAGCCTGGGTGACGCCGGTGGGATCAGTTTCTTTCCCTCAAAGAATCTTGGCGCACTCGGTGATGCCGGCGCGGTCACCACGAACGATGACGGGCTCGCGAGAACCGTCCGCGCGTTACGGAACTATGGAAGCCACACGAAATACTATAACCGATACGCGGGCGTAAACAGCCGCCTGGACGAGCTGCAAGCCGCTTTTTTGAAGGTAAAACTACACTATCTCGACGGCGAAAATGACCGGCGACGAGAAATCGCGGCGCAGTATCTCGATAGAATCGACAACGGCAACCTAATTTTGCCGGCGAATGGAACGGCCAGGTCCCACGTATGGCACCTGTTTGTGGTCCGGGTAGAGCACCGCGACACCTTCGCCGCCTACCTGCGCGACAAGGGTGTCGGAACGATGGTTCATTACCCCGTTCCACCCCACCAGCAACAGGCATACGCAAGCTGGAACGATCTCCACTATCCGATCACGGAAGAGATCCACAGAACCGTGATCAGCCTGCCACTCAACCCGAGCCTTACCGACGACGACGTACAAACCGTTATCGATGCGTGCAACGCCTACCAATAAATTGTGAGCTCTCTATGTTGCTGGAACGATCCGGAACTCCGGCAGGGGGAGAACGAAGGTGGACTTCAGTCCCTTCTCGCGCCACCTCTCCATGATGAAGTCACCGTAGTGCCACGCGAGGATGACGACGTAGTCCGGCTGCTCCCGAAGGATCACCTCATTGTCCACGATGGGGATATGCGTCCCCGGCATGTACTTGCCGATCTTCTCGGAGCCGGGCAATTGCGCGACATAGGGCATGAGATTGTGGTCGATGCCGTAGTAGTTCACCAAGACCGCGCCCCGGCCGGGGCAGGAATCGGCGACAAAGCGTAGCCCCTTCTGCTGTGCTTCATAGGCGAGTTGCATGAAACGACTGCGGTTCTCGGCCACCCGTCCGCGCCACTGCGCCCACGTCTCCGGCGCGAACAATTCCTTTCTCTCCTCCTCCGCCAGCAGCTCGGCAACGTTAGCACTGATCGAGTGGACGCCCTTGCGGGCAACGTAGGCACGGATATTGCCTCCGTAACGCGATGCGCGCCCAACATCAAAGACCTCCATACCGTAGTAGGGAAAGAGGGTGACCAAAGATTTGAGGCTGTAGGTGCGGATGTGCTCGTGGTAGATCCCCTCGAACTGGTTGCCCTCCAGAACATCGAGGAGATACTGACTTTCCGTAATGAACATACCGTCTTTGTCCATGAGACGGTCTAACCCCCGCATCACCTCGCCCAAGGGGGCCATATGGGCGAAGACGTTGGTCATCGTGATGACCTTCGCACGGCCCTTCTCCGCTACGATTTCCTTCGCCACATTCTCGGTGAAGAACTTTTGGATCGTCTCCACCTGATTTTCTCTGACGGCGCAGTTGGCGATATTGGTTGGCTCCACACCGATGATGCGCATGCCGTTGCGTCTGAAGCCCGTGAGCAGGGTGCCGTCATTCGAGCCAATATCGGCGCAGAGCGAATCCGCAGGTATGCGAAACCGCCGCACAATGCCGTCCGCAAAGGCCTTTTGGTAAACCCTCAGCGGCTCCGAGATCCCGGAACGGTATGGATAGTCGAGGGGGTAAATGGTCGAGCCTTCGACCACGTGGCCCAGTTGTGCCAGTCCCGACTCGGGGCAAATATTGAGTTGCAGAGGATAAGTAATTTCCGGCTGATCCAGCGCCACCTTGCTCAACAGAGCATCACAAGGTGGTTGATGGCCGAGGTCAACGGCTTCGAAGAGGTTTTCCGAACCGGTGATCTGGCAATGCTCCAGTTTTCCTGGAATGGCGTCATGGCAGTCAGGAGCCTTCAATTTATCCCTCCTCATCCGATGGCATGGGCCGACCCGTTCATGGGAACGTCGATCAATCTATACGCCGGTTGTTGGCCAAAATAAACTTCTGGTCGAGAAACGCGCTCAAGCAGTCAGTGGTGACGGCTTCTACAAGCTTGTACACAATAATCGCGCCCTTGCTGACCGCTGTCTCGATCATGGCGAACCGTGGGACGCCGAGGCAGCAACTCACCCGAGGTCATAGAGGACCCCCACCTTCGCCTCCAGGGAGGCAAGCAGCGGCCGCTCGGAAAGCGGCTGGCCGGTGACCGCCTCGATGAGCGCCGCCTGGGTGAGGCGGCTGCCGGTGCGGTGGACCCTGTCGCCCAGCCAGTCGCGCAGGGGCGCGAGGTCGCCCGCGGCGATCTGCGCCTCCAGGTCCGGGAGCGCCTGTTGCGCCGCCGCGTAGAGCTGCGCCGCGTAGAGGTTGCCGAGGGCGTAGGTGGGGAAGTAGCCGAAGTCGCTGGTCCAGTGGACGTCCTGGAGGCAGCCGTCGCGGTCGCTCGCCACCTCGATGTGGAGCCAGCGGCCCATCGCCTCGCGCCACGCCGCGGGCAGCTCCGCCACCGGGAGGTCACCGGAGATCAGCCGTCGCTCCAGCTCCCAGCGGAGGCAGATGTGGAGGTTGTAGTGGACCTCGTCCGCCTCGGTGCGGATTGGCCCCGGCGCGACGACGTTCATCGCCTGGTAGATGGCCTCCACCTCCACCGACGTGAAGCGCTCCGGGAAGACCGCCTTGAGCTCGCCCAGAAGCCATCGCGCGCCAGCACGCGAGCGCGCCACCTGGTTCTCCCACAACCGCGACTGGGACTCGTGCAACCCCATGGAGAGCGGCGCCCCCACCGGCAGATCAGCGAGCACGGGATCGAGCCCCTGCTCGTAGAGGCCGTGGCCCGCCTCGTGGATGATCGAGCCGATCCCCTCGCGCAGATCCTCGCACCGGAAGCGGGTGGTGAGACGGACGTCGCCCAGCGACCCGGAAGAGAAGGGGTGGAGCGCGGCGTCGAGGCGCCCACCGTCGAGGTCGAACCCCATGGCAGTCACCAGGCGCTGCGCCAGGGCCCACTGGCCGCGCTCCGAAAAATCGCCCAACAGCGGCGCCGGAGAGAGCTCTACCGATGAGTCCGCCACCCGTCGGGCGAGCTTTGCGAGCCCCTCGGCGAGAGGCAGGAGGAGGCGCTCCAGGGTCGCCGGGTCGAGCCCCGGCTCGTACTCCTCCAGAAGGCCGGCGTACGGGTCACCGCCATGGGCGAGGCAGCGGCCGCGCTCGGCGGCCAGGGCCACCACCCGCTCCAGGTGGGGGGCAAAGCGGGCGAAGTCGTCCGCCTGTCGTGCCGCCCGCCACCCCTCCCAGGCGGTGGCCGCGGCGCGGGCGAAGTCGGTGGCCAGCGCCTCCGGAATGGCGACGGCGCGCCGGTGGCGCCACCCCATCAGCTCCAGGTTGCGCCGCTCCAGAGTGGTGAGCGCCTCCCCCTGCGCCGCCTCGACCCAGCCGCCCACCTCCGGATCGGTGAGCCGCCGATGCACCAGCCCCGCCATCGCCGCGAGCTGCTCCCCGCGGCGGCCGTGGCCCTTGGGTGGCAGGTAGGTCTGCTGGTCCCACGACAAGAGCTCCTCCACTCCGGCGAGGTGGTGGAGCTCGCGGAACCGATCGCAAAGCAGGTCGTAGGTACGCATCTCTCTCTCCCGGAGGTGAGCGCGGAGTGTGGGGGAGGGGAGCCAAGCAGGCGAGGGCACGGGGCGGCGCTCACGCCGCCGACGCCAGGCGACCGCGCACCTGGCGGGCGATCGCCTCCAGCCGCCGCTGGTTCGGCTCCGGCAGGCGGATGAGCGCCGCCACCCGGTCCGGGTAGTCGGCGGTGGCGGCGAGGGCCCGGGCGAGCAGGGCCGCCCGCTCGTCGCGGCGGATCCCCAGGGCGGCGCCAAAGCGAGCCACCGCATCGGCGAGGGTGACGGGATGGTCGAGGCCGGCCACCGGCTGGCCGTAGTCGCCGAAGGGCAGCGGGGTGACCATGTCGTGGAGGGAGTAGGCGCGCATCGGCGTCGGGTCGTAGACCGGCGAGAAGTGCGCCCCACCACCCGCACCGCCATCGCCGCCGAGGAGGGCGAGGTTGTCGAGGTGGAGGTCGCCGTTGCCGGTGAGCAGCGCCATCACCAGGCGGAGAAAGAGGTGGCGCTTGGCCGCCCGCGGGTCGTCCACCAGGACGAGGCGTGGGGTGTCGAGGGCGCGGCCGATCCGCTCCAGGGCGCCGTCGTACGGGGTGGCGATGTCGCGGGCACCGCCGGCAAGGAGGGTGAACCAGCTCTCGAAGGGGATCGGCGCGCCGGCCGCGTCGCGGTCGAACCGCTCCACCGCCAGGGCGGGCAGGCCGGCCACCTCGGCGACCCAGAAGCGCGGCACCGCAAAGCCGGCGTCGCGGTGTACCGCCAGGGCCATCGCCTCCAGCTCCACCAACCCCGGGTAGACCGCGGTGCGCTCCAGCTTGAGGACCACATCGATGCGGTCTGTCTCCGCCCCGCCGCCGCGGCCCGCAGCCCCGCCACGGGTGGGAACCGCCACCTCCCCGGTCCACCCCGCCTTCGGGATCGCCAGGAGGAGCTTCGGCACCGCACCACCGACGGTGGGGGTCGGCCCGAGCAGATGCAGCAGGGGTGCGGCGTCGGCGTCGAGCCACACCACCAGATCGCGCAGGGTCGCCCCCATGCGCGGCCCCACCTCGACCAGGGGCGGGGTGGTCTGGACTCCGTACCAGGCGCGCGCCGCCTCGTCGTCGGCGAAACAGTCCACGTGGCCGATGGAGCCGTGGCCGGCGAGGAGCAGAAGGGCCCAATCCTCCTCGAAACCGGGGGCGGGCGCCTGGCCGCGGGCACGCAGGGCGGCGAGAAGGAGGTGGCGCAGGAAGGCGTGGCGGCCCGCCGGCGGAATGAGGGCCTGAAAACGGGGGTGGAGGCGGCCGCCGCGCCGGTAGACCACCGGCCGGGTGCCGTAGCGGGCAGGGGGGTAGAGGAGGGAGAGGCCGGGAAGGTGGGCGTCGACGAACGGCTCGGCGTACTGGAAGCGTGCCTCCGCCTCGTTGACGTAGAGGGTCCCCATCTTCACCGGTACCCCCCCGGCCCGCGTCCAGACCACCGCCAGGTGGTCCCTCTGTAGCGTTGGCGGCGCCATCAGAAGAGCTCACCCCGCTCCACGTCCGCCACCACCTCATCGTCCGGGACCAGGGCGAGGCGCAGCCCCACCGCGGCGGCCAGCCTGGAGAGGGTGGTCAGCGAGGCGTCGTCCTGCCGCTTCAGGCGGCTGATGGTGAAGGGGGAGAGGGAGGCGCGGGCCGCCAGCCGCCGTTGGTCGAGACCCTGGGCGCGGGCCGCCGCAAGGATCTCCTCTAGGAGGTGGACGGGTAGGGGGCGCGCCGGTGTCGGGGGGGGAGGGATCATGGCGGATCAAGTTGCATGAAAACGCAATACTCTTCAACAGAGGAGCATGTATTGCGCTATGAAGCAATAATTAGGGTTCACGATATTGCGTTTGACCGCATCCATACCCACACTTACGCCATGACTTGCTCTATACCGCAAGGTCATCCTCCTCGACGCAGACCACGGACCGCCATCGACCTCTCTGGAGGCGCGCTTCCCCAGCACTGGGGCTGTGGTACAATGCAGCTCCTAGATCCTGCAATCCTTCGGTATTCGGCCGCCAATTCAAGCCCTTATGCGGCGTTGTTTTCGCCCATTTCATGCTCGACACACCGCAAGTGTGGCTGCGCTAAGATCGGTTCGCCGCCTCGCCTGAGGGTCCGCCGCGACGCCCTCGTCGCTCGGAGGATTGCAGACTCGAGGGACCCCGTTTTGCCGCATTTCCAAGGAGATTCGTACGTCCATGTCATCCCATCCACACTTCGCCGATATCGACGGTCTCTCCTGGCACACCACCCTTGAAGAGGGGATGCGGGCAGCGGCCCGGGAGGGGAAGCTCCTCTTCGTGGAGCTGAGCCGTCCCACCTGTTCGAGCTGCCGCAACCTGTTCGAGGAGCTCCTCCCCGACCCTGACTGCTCCACCCCCCTGAAGGAGTCGTTCGTCTGCGTCTCCCTGCCGAGCCACAACCCAGACCCGACGATCATGGAGATCGGCGCCGCCCACATGCCGTACGCCTCGATGCTGCCGGTCTGCTTCTACCTCACCGCCGAGGGCGACTTCCTGCACGGCTCTACCGGCCGCCTCGACAAGCAGGTCTTCACCGCCGACATGCGTCACGCAAAGAACCAGGCAGCGCGTCTGGCCGAGGCGGCCGAGGGGTAGTCCCCTCCGGCCGGCCCCTCATGACGGCTGAGAAGTTGCCCCTCGCCGGTCGCGCCACCCCCGAGGGGTGCGCCCGCCTCGTGGCGCGGCGGCGGGCGGAGGATCCCACCCTCGTCCCGACCGCCTACCGCCCTCTCGGCGCCACCGGTCTCGTCTGCTCACAGATCGGCTTCGGCGGCTACCGCCTGGCGGTGGACGATACGGACCATCGGCGCGCCCTGGTGGCGGCGCTGGCCGAGGGATGCAACCTCTTCGACACCGCCGCCAACTACGGTGGTGGGGAGAGCGAGAAGCTCATCGGCGCAGTCCTCGCCAACGCGGTGGCCGATGGGCGGCTGGCGCGCGACGAGGTGGTGATCGTCACCAAGGCGGGCTACCTCCAGGGAGCGCTCCTCGCCGAGGTGCGAAGCCACGGCGACAACGCGGCCGACGGCGGCGACGTGGCGCCGCTCTCCGACGGCTGCTGGCACAGCCTCAACCCCGACCACCTTGCCCTCTCCCTCGCCGCCTCCCTCGATCGCCTCGGGGTGGAGACCGTCGACCGGCTGCTCCTCCACAACCCGGAGGTCCTCCTCACCCACAACCTCGGCAACCGGCCGAGCGAGACGGTGGCCGAGGCGCTCTACGCCACGGTCGAGACCGCCTTCGGCTTCTGCGAACGGCAGGTGGCGGCCGGCCGGATCGGCGGTTACGGCGTCTCCTCCAACACCCTCGCCGCCGCCGTGGACGACCCGACTCGTCTCGACCTCGGACGCCTCCTGCAGGCGGCCGAGGAGGCCGCCGCCGCGGTCCACGGCCCCGGTAGCCGCCCCCACTTCGACCTCCTCCAGCTCCCCTACAACCTTCTCGAAGCGGAGGCCGCGAGCCGCGCCAACACGGCGGTCGACGGCGACACCGTGCCAGTGTTGGCGGCCGCCGCCCGCCGCCGAATCGCGGTGCTCACCAATCGGCCGCTCAACGCCCTGCCCCCCAGCGGCGGCATGATCCGGCTGGCCACCGCCGACCCGGAGGTCGAGCGCGACCCGGCGATCGCCCTGGAGGAGACCCTCGCGGCGGTCGCCGAGGCGGAGGCGGAGATCGACGCGCTGCTCGCCGCCACCGACTGCGAGGAACGGTTCGCCGGCGGCAACCTCCTGTCGCTCGCCACCGACCTCCCCGCCGCCCTCACGGAGCTCCAGGGGGCGACCCAGTGGGAGCAGATCGCCCGCCAGGTGGTCCTGCCTAACGTCCACAAGATGGGCCGCTTCCTGCACCGCAACCTCAAGGGGCAGGTGGGGTGGCAGGAGGTCCTCGACCGCTACCTGAAGGCGGTGCAGACGCTCCTCCCGCGGGTGGAAGAGGCGGTGGTGGCACGATCCCTGGCGCGCAACGAGGCGCTACGCGAGCGGCTCGCAACGGCGATCGGGCCGCGCGGGGACACCATGAGCCTGTCGCAGATCGCTCTCGCTTTTGCCACCTCCACCCCGCAGGTGACGGCCGCCCTGTGCGGCATGCGCCAGGTCGCCTACGTCACCGACGCCTGCGCCCTGTTCGCGGAAGAGCCCCTGCTCGACCCCCTGGCGCTGGCCACCTGCGCACGCGGGTAGCAGGGGTCCCCCTTTGCCCGGGGCCGAAGGCCCCTCATCGGCGGCTGCGCAGCGGCCGCCGATCAGTGGTGGCTTTTGAAGATCACCCGAAACATCTTCAGATTGATCATCGCAAAACGCCACGCCTGGTAAAAGACATTGGTGCGCCAGAAACGGGTGGCGCGGGTGGGCATCGGGGGATAGTAGGCTTGCTGGTACGGTTTTCGGGTCTCCATGGCGGACTCCCGGGCTCAATATTATGCGGCACATGGGAGGCCGCTATTTTTGCCCAGAGCCGAAAGCACAAGGTGTGGTTCAATGATGCACTACTTTTGAGCCATCTAACGACATGGACTCATACAAGGTAATCGAAGTCACATACACAATGTGACGTCCCCTCATCACATGGAAAAAACAGGACCACACAAACAGTGAGAGCGGGCCGCTTACGCGACCCGCTCTCGAACACTGACCCCCAAGAGGGAGGGTGTTGAGGGTCAGTGATGGCTGGCGCGGATCACCCGGAACATCTTCAGGTTAATCCGCAGGAGGCGCCAAACCTGCCAAAAAAAGTTCGTCCGAAAGTGAACCGTGGGGCCAGTAGGAACCGGTGGGAAATATCCCTGTGCGTAAGGACGTCGGTTGTCCATGACAATCTCCAAAAAGATTAAGTTTAAGTCTCGTCTGTGCACCTACTCTGGGATCAGGCTCCAGCCGAAGCGCTGCTTCGCCTTGTAGATGAACATGTGGTGCAAGATATGCTTGATCCAGTGACCGGCGAGCCCCAGCTCCCCGAAGGTGAGGTTCATGTCGCGACCGTACTCGGGGTACTTCTCGAAGTCGGGGATGATGGGGTAGACGGTCATCGAAGCGGCGGTCCCCTTGAAGAAGCCCGCACCCGCGGAGGCGACGCACGCGGCCCCCATCTCCGCCATGGAGGCGGTATGGGTCGGCTCGGTGGCGCCGCGGTTGAGCATCTCGCGGATCGACGCGACCACCGCCTTGCCGATCATCGCTGACGGCATGCCGGTGCGCGGCGGGGTCGGGAAGATGGCGGTGCCGTTGACGCTCTTCATCGGCTTGGAGATGGGATGCGGCGGGGCGAAGGCGATGCCGGCGGCAAAGATGTTCGGGTAGTGGGGATTCTGGTAGGTGCGGGGCCAGTCGCTCGCCGACCACTGCTCGTACGGCTTCGCCTGGTAGTCGCCATCCACCAGCATGAAGCCACCCGGATTGAAGATCCGCTCGGTAATCTCCCCCCCCTGGCGGTCGTACGCCTTCAGACCGACACCAGAGAAGGGCGGGATGAGCATGGTGAAATCGAAATCGAGCTCGTGGTTCTCACCGTCGAGGGTCTCGTAGTGGATCTTGCTTGGCTCCACCGCGGTGGTGTGGGCGCGCATATGCCAGTGGACCCCACGCTCGGCGAGCAGCGACTCGGTGAAGACCTTCGAGTGGGTGACGTAGCCGCCCCGCTTCAGGTGCATGCCGCCCATGCCGAAATCACCCGCCTCGTACTCGTTGGAGAGCCAGTGGATCGTCGCCTTGTCGCGCACACCGCGCAGCTTGAGGACGTGCTCGATGTTGAACAGGTACTCGAACGCCGCCCCCTGGCAGGTGCACATGCCGTGGCCGGTGCCGATCACGAAGTTCTGATGCTCGCCACGCTCCATCCGCTGGATCGACTCCTCGAGGGCCTGCGCCGCCTGCTCCGCGTGGCCATAGGTGCACACGGAGAGCGAGTTGCCCTCCGGCCCGAGCCCCTCGGTAGCGCCGAAGTTGAGCTTCGGCCCGGTGGCGTTCACCAGGTAGTCGTAGGCGATCTCCTCCCGCTCCCCCTTGCGCGCCGGATCCGTGTACTCGACGGTGACGTACGGCTGGCCGCCACTCTCCCCCCCCTCCGGGTGGAGGGAGAGGCAGCGCGCCTGGCGGAAGTCGATTCCCACCTTGCGGTAGACGGGGGCGAGCTCGACGACCACCTGCTCCGGCTTCATCCACCCCACCCCGACCCAGATGTTCGACGGAATCCAGTTGTACTTCGAGTTTGGGCTAACGACGACCACCTCGTGCTTCTTGCCGAGCCACCGCTGCGCAAAGGCCGCGGCGGTGTGGCCGGCGACACCGGCACCAAGGATCACAATACGAGCCATGAGAAACCCCCTAGTAAAAAAATGGAAAATCCGCGAGTCCTTCGCGAGCGAGTGCAATCCTATAAGCAAAGCGCGTGCCAATCATGCTGTCGGCACCCATATTCCGCCCAGTATCTTGACCTGGTGCGGCTTTACGCCCGATGGCACCGGCGTCGTGGTCGTTCACGGCTGCCACCGTGCCACGCCACCCTGGCAGCCATGGCATATCTTTGAGCCATCCTGTCACATCTAAACCTGCCACCTAGGAGCCTCCAAAACGCGGCGACGCGAGGTCATGCTTTCCCGCAGCGAAAGAGTGGTGATAATGGCAGGGACTAGAGGTGCCCACCGGCGCCGCCGATCCCACACTCATGCCCAACCGCATCGACTTCACGAGCTGGCTGGAGACCCACGATCAACCGTTCGCGGTGATCGACGACGGTTTTCGCATCGTCGCGGTCAACCGCGCCTACGAGGTCGCCTACCACGTCCACGCCGACGACGTGGTCGGCCGCTACTGCTACAAGGTCTCCCACCACCACGACCACCCCTGCTTCGAGCACGGCGAAGAGTGCCCCCACCGCCAGGTCTTCGAGGGGCAGGAGCAGCGGAGCTGCCTGCACACCCACTTCGACGGCCGCGGCGCGACCCGCTGGGTGCGGGTCACCGGCCACCGCCTCACCAGCCACGGCGGTGTCACCTTCCTCGGCGAAGGAATGTGCGAGATCGCCGCCCAGGACCACGACCTGGAGACCTCCCCCGACGGCCCGCGGATGGTCGGCCGCACCCCGATCTTCTTGACCATGATCGAGCGCCTGGAGCACGCCGCGGCGACCACCAGCCCGGTCCTCATCCAGGGCGAGACCGGTACCGGCAAAGAGCTCGCCGCCGCCTTCATCCACCGCCACTCGACGCGCCGCGATCGCCCCTTCATCTGCCTCGACTGCACCACCCTCACCGAGTCGCTCTTCGAAAGCGAAGTCTTCGGCCACGAGCGGGGTGCCTTCACCGGGAGCGTCAAGAGCCGCAGCGGCCTCTTCGAGCTCGCTGACGGCGGCACCCTCTTCCTCGACGAAATCGGCGAGATGCCGCTGGCCACCCAGGCCAAGCTCCTGCGGGTCCTGGAGACCCATGAGTTTCGCCGGGTCGGCGGCGAGGCGACCCGGCGGGCCGACGTGCGGGTGGTGTGCGCCACCAACCGGTCGCTATGGGAGTGCGTCCACGCCGGCACCTTCCGTGAGGACCTCTACTACCGGATCGCCTGCTTCACCATCCACGCCCCACCGCTCCGAGAGCGGCTCGACGACCTGCAGCCCCTCGCCGCCGAGCTCCTTCGCACCTTGCCGCCGCCCGCCGGCGGCCGGCGGATCACCCTCACCCCGAAGGCGATCGCCCTGCTTGCAAGCCATACCTTCCCGGGCAACATCCGCGAGCTCAGAAACCTCCTCCAGGTCGCCGCCGCCACCTGTGGCTGCGACCGCATCGACACCGATGCCATCGAGCAGGTCGTCGCCCGCTTCGAGGCGTGGCGCGCCCCCCTCGACAAACCGCATCCGGCGGACACATCGCCCACGGCAGCCGCGCCGGACACCGGCGAGACCCCCTCCATCGCCGAGGTCGAGCGGCGCTACATCATCGAGCTCCTCGACCGCTACCACGGCCACCGCCGCCGCGTCGCCGAGGCCCTCGGCATCAGCGAACGCACCCTCTACCGGCGGCTGAAGGACTACGGGCTGCGGTAAGGGGCCGCGAAACAATAACTCCGTGTTTTCGCATCCCTTCTTCACGACATCTTCGGCCGCTCCTCAATCGCGAAATCCTCACCGTAGCGCAACTACGCTTCC
>CAZRGD010000028.1:0-14196 GCA_964599505.1 uncultured Nitrospirota bacterium
CCTGCGCCTCTGCGTTCAAATCCCACTCGGCACGAACCCCCGGTGCACCGCCGGTGACCCCACACGCCCTTTACCCTTCTCCCTTGGCGCCCTGGCGCCTTTGCGTTGAAAGCCTTCCCTCGTGGTGGGCGCCGCCGCCGTGCTACCGTTTCGCGGTCATGGGCGAAGAGATCGCAGCGGTCGCGCAGGGAAAAAAGGGGGAGCTGGAGGAGCTCCAGGCAGTGCTCACGCGAGAGGGGATCGCGTCGCAGATCATCTGCCCGCCCGGCTCCGGCCACGGCTGAGGGACGAAGTTCTTGCTCGCGGTCGCGAGCGCGGAGGGACCACGGGCGGCACAGGCGTTGTACGACGCCTGGTACGCCCAGGCGAGCGAGGCGGAGCGGCGCGCCGCCACCAGCGTCATCGACCACAACGCTGCCGAGATCACCTGCCCGGCGTGCGGGACCACCTTCGCCACCGGACCGGCCGAGTGTCCCGACTGCGGCTTGGGGCTCCTCTGAAGCTCAGCGTACGACCTCGAAGGCGCGACTCTGGTCGCGGCCGAAACGGTAGACGGCGAAGTGGTCGTCGAGGGTGGCCACGCGATGGATCCCGAGGCGCTCCATGACCGCGAAGCTGGTGCGATCGGTGATTGAAAAGTCCTGGTCAGGGAAGCGGGAGCCCATCGCCCAGGCGTTTTCCAGGTCGGCGGTGGCGACCAACTCGATCGTCGCGATGCCGCCTCGCAGCCCATCCCAGAACCGTTCCGCTGCGTTCGGGTGGATTCGGTGGTGGAGCAGCAGCCACGTCTCGACCAAGACGTGGTCGGTGGTGACGAGGGGCTCCCCGGCGGAGAGGATCTTCTTGGTCTGGGCGTTGCTACGGTCACCGGCGTCGGCGGCGGCGTACCAGGCGGAGGTGTCGACGAAGAGGCTCATCGCCTCGCGGAGGTGCCCTTCGACCGGCTGGCCGCGACCGCTTCGGCCAGGAGACGGCCCTTGTCACGGGCGATGTCGGTGGAGCCTGAGTCACCAAGATCGAAGACCGCGTCGGGCGCCGCCCGCTGCGCCGGTTCACCGAGGTCACGCTCGAGGAGTCGACGGATGTATTCGGCAAAGGAGATCCCGAGCTGGGCGGCGCGTTCGCGACCGCGGCGCTGGAATTCGGTGTCGAGGGAGATCTGGGTGCGTGTCATCATGATGTATGCAGCATAGCATGAAGTGGAGGCTCGTCGTCGTGGCTCACCCCTTCGTTTTCCATGGGGCGGTGGCAGCGGCAGACTTTCGGGATGGTCCTGGGCGATACTTGGCTCTTCGGGGTCTCAGCGGCGACCCCTGTGGTCACCTCACCTTTGGTTTTTTCGCGTCGATCCGCATGTCCACCGAGCCCATCCCCGCCACCGTCGTCTCCGGCTTTCTCGGCAGCGGCAAGACGACCCTGCTCAACCGGCTGTTGACTGCGCCGCACGGACGGCGGATCGCGGTGATCGTCAATGAGTTTGGCGAGGTGGGGATCGACGGGAGCCTGGTGGCCGGGGGCGAGCGGTTCGTGGAGCTCGACAACGGCTGTCTCTGCTGCGTCCTCAACGCCGATCTGGTGGCGCTCCTCGGGGAGCTCGGGCAGCGGGACGACATCGACCAGTTGGTGGTGGAGACTACCGGGATCGCCGACCCCCTGCCGGTGGGGTGGGCCTTCTCGCGACCGCAGCTTAAGGGGCGCTTCCGCCTCGACTGCCTGGTGACGGTGGCCGACTGTCTGAACCTGGAGCACGCGGTGGAGGGGTCGCGCGAGGGGCGCGACCAGCTCGAGCGCGCCGATCTCCTTCTGCTGGCGAAGACCGATCTGGTGGACCCGGCGCGACGGGCGGAGGTGGATGCGCGCCTGGCGGGGCTCAACGCGACCGCCCCCCGGTTCGCCGCCGACGACCCCGCCGCCCTCACCCTCTTGCTGGAGACGGAGCTCGACGGTGCCTTCGCCGCGGTGGCCGCCGCCGCGCCGCACCACCACCACCACCACGAACACGACTCCGGCCACGCCGCCCACGACTTCGAGTCGGTGGCGGTGGAGGTGGACGGTCGTGTTGCCGACCGCGACGAGTTGGAGGACTTCCTGGAGCAGCTACCGCCTGAGGTCTACCGGTCGAAGGGGATCGTGCGAGTGGCGGGGGAGGCGGAGTGGATGGTCTTCCATTCGGTGGCGAGCCGCCTGGAGATCGACTGGATGGCGGACCACGATGGTTCCGGTGCGCTGGTCTTCATCGGCCGCGGGTTAGACGAGCCGGCCCTGCGGGCGGCGGTGGCGCGTCTCTTCCGATCCTGATGCGCGGGAGTCTGTCGCGGCCCGCCGCAGGTGTCTCAATCTGCGACAGTGGGCTTCGGCCACTGTTGCAGATCGAGACGCGTCGCAGAGCGAGTCGACACTGCCTGCCCCACCTCGTTCTTGGAGCCGTGTCCGGGCTGGATGCTAATCTTGCCACTAGTTATCATGATTGGCACGCATGTGATCTCTCCTTGCACCGTACCTCCGGGGTTGCTGGCGCGGTTCTTGCTTTAACCAAGGGTGTAGCGGGCTTTCCGATCGCCCTGGTGTTCCGCGACGGGGCGCTGCAGCCCTGCCCCCACGGCGGCCGAGGGTCCACGAGGACAACCGATTGACCGGAGGGATGAAGATGATGGGTAGAATCTCGATCACCCTGGCCGCCCTGTTGTGGGCAATTAGCGGAGTGGCCTCGAGCGTCATGGCCGCGGTAGAGGAGGAGCACCGCTACTTCGAGGTGCCTGGATCGCAGGCCGGCACCGATGTGTCGGATCTTCGGGTGGAGTCGATGCTCCAGGGTCGGGTCGTCTGGAGCGAGCGCGACCCGGTCACGGGTACGATTGACCTGAAGTACTTCGACGGCACCGCCACCCAGACGATCTACACCTACAGCCAGAGCGATGCAGCGCAGCTCTCGGGGACCGACTCGCGAGCGGTCGCCTTCGATGAGTGTGTCCTCTACAAGCGCCCCGACTTCACCGGCAACGGCTACCGCTGGAGCGTCTATGACCCGGCCCAGCCGGAACCCGAGGAGCCGCTGGTCTCCGACGGTCTGTACGTCGTCGCCGAGGGAAAGGACGCCGTGTGGAAGCGGGCGGCGTATGCCAGCGCCGGGGACACCGTGCCGATGCGCAACGAGCTGCGCATGTACACCTGTGGATCCGGTAGCAACACCCTCGCCACCTCGACCCCCGACGGGATCCATCCCTTCGATCTGGACTACGAGATGAATGGCGGCGTCGTGGTCTGGACCACACAACGCGTTGATGCCATGCAGACGGGCGACGTGACCACCGAGGTTTGGGTCCACGACGACACCGGGACGCGCAAGGAGCTAGAGTGCGTCTACCCGCAGACGTGTTACCTGCCGGTTACCAACGGCAGCGGCCAGTTCCGCGATCTAATCGACTTTCAGCACTGGCAACCGCAGGTTGGGGTGGATGGCGGGGTAATCGTTCTCGCCACCGATGATCCGCTGACCGGCCGCGGCGTCCTCATCCACTCGCTGGGCAGTGGTGCGAGCACCCCATTGACCCCGAGCACTGGTCACTATGGCGCCCCGGTCGTGCGTGATGGCTACGTGGCGTGGCCCCACTACGACGCCAACCAGTTGCAGGACATCTTTGTCTACGACGTGGCCGCCGGGACGACCATCAAGCTTCCCCACGACGGCGATCTGAACGGCAACTTTGGGAGCAGCGGTGTTTTTGCCATGTCACGGGGGATTGCCCTGTACATGGACGGCGGGGACCTCTGGCTCTACGACCTCGCCCGAAAGAGCCGCCAGCTCGTCACCAGACAGTGGTCACTCGGCCGCCTCCTCTTCTTCCGCAGTGGCCGGCTCGCCATCGCCGAGGTGGCGGGGAACGACATCGTCTTCACCTTCTTCGACGGGGCGACCGCCCCGGTGGAGATCACCCGGCTCGCCGGTGTCGCTCCCGATGATGTGTACATGTTGAATCTCGATGACACCAGTCAGGTCTGGTGGGCGGTGGAGCAGCAGGTGACCTACGACTGTCTGAGCGACGGAAAGATGACCACAGAGCAGAGGTATGATCGCGATCTCTTCCTGTGGGACGCCGGCAGCCGGAAGGTGCGGCAGGTGACCCCCGCGGCGGAGAGCAACGTTGTCTATCCCAACATGGACGGTCACGGCGGCATCGCCTGGTGGGGGATCCAGCAGGCCCACGATCAGTGTGGCAACGGTCCCTTTCGCGATGCATGGGGAAACTTCTCCCTCTACACACCACTCAACCTCTTCTTTGGCGGGAAGGGTGTTACCCAGATCCGTGGCACGGTCTCCGTGATCGACGGCAATGGCACGCGCCACAACCTCCCGGACCTGACGATGCGCTTCCATTGGGGGATCAACAACTCGATCAGTGAGCTGATGATCGTCCACACCGACGCCGCCGGACACTTCCAGGTGGCCCCACCGGTCACCGGTAACGTCCGCGGCAAGGGCGACTTCACCCTTGAATTACGGGATCGGCAAGGGTGGATCGAGGTGCAGCATGGGCAGCCGCCGAAGCTGGTCACCTTTGATGTGCCTACCTTCACCTTCGCCCCTCCGTCGATCGTGAATATGGGTATCAACCTCACGAACACCGGGGCTTTGAAAAACCCGAGCGTGGGCGCGACCAACCAGGCGCGGATCGATGATCTCGCGGAGATCTATCTCTTCACCCACCAGGCGGCGAGCTTCGCACGCACCCAGCTCGACCTGAACATGGATGACGCCCTGCCGGAGGAGGTGCACGCCTACAGTGCCAAGAGCGGGGTCTATCACTCGACGAGTGCCTCGGACTTCATCAACGTCGAGGTGGCGGGATCGGGCCTCGCGGACGTCGACTGGCCGGACAATCGGGAGTGGCACGAGTTCAGCCATCACATCATGGCCGACTCCCTCCTCGGTGGAGATAACACGATACCGGCGCCTCGTCTTCATCCGAAGGTAACCCTTGACGTCGATGACAACCGTAATGGGGTGTTCAACGAGACGCTCCCCGCGTGGTTGACGTCCACCAACCCACCTACCTTGACCCATGTCACGGAGGGCCCCACGACCCTCAGCAAGGGTCTTGATTTCAACCATCTCGGGTATGCGAACTCGACGACCACGGACTCCCTGGTCGAGGGTTTCGCCGAGTTCATGTCGATGGTGATCGCCGACACCATGACCACGGATCCGCACCCTGAAATCTACAAGTGGGGTGGTGCCAGCTCCAACCTTGAGGCTGTGCACTACGCCTGGCGGGACGAGGAGTTCGCCGTGGCCTCCCTCCTGTGGGATCTGTACGACAGCCACGAGGACTCCTACGCCCTGTGGGGTAAGAGCCTCGATGACAAGATCGACCTGACCCTCGACGACCTCTGGGCACGTCTCGACAAGGCAACGATTCGCGACATGAAGGACATCTACGACGCCCTGTCGGACCTGCAGAGTGACCTTGACCACGATGGAATCCGAGACGTCGACGAGCTCTTCATCCTGCACGGTTTTTTTGTCGACCAGGCGCCGTTCAAGCGATACGACCCTGGCGAGGAGGTGGGGCGGGCCGCTTATGGCCAGACGGTGACGGCGGTCGAGGACATCAACGGCGAGAATGTCAGCAACAAAGCCTTCTATTGGGACAACGGCAACGGCGTATACGACGGGCCGAACATCGACAAAAATCGGGCGAAGGAGCGCTTTCGTGTCCCCGCGGATCTGAACCGGCGTAACAAGGAGATCCCGGAGGGGTCGGTGATCAGGGTGCATTTTGCGGATAAGGGTAGCGGCGCGTCGGTCGCCGGCCCGACCGTCCACGTCGAGATCACCTACGACGACCCCTATGGGGCGTACAGCCACGCCTATGACCTCCCCATGGAGGGGGACGGAGACCTTCCGATCTACATGCCGAGCCTGGGGGCGACCGCGACGATCGTCGCGCGCGCCGACGGCTATGAGGCGTCAGCCCCCTTTACCCTGCGATCCGAGGACTACTGGCAGGCGATGGAGGATGGCGTCGACGCCGACTTCGTGGCCGAGCACACCTTCAGCCTGGCCGCCACCGCCTCCTTCGGCGTCTCCGTGTCCGTCGGCGGCGATGGGTTCGGCTCGGTCTCCGGCCAGCCCCAGGGGATCGACTGTGGGACGCGGTGCCGGAGCCACTACCCCTCCGGCTCGCAGGTGACCCTCGTCGCGGCGCCGGAGGAGGGCTCGCTCTTCGACGGCTGGGATGGGGACTGCGTGGATTGCGGCACGGATACATCATGTACGCGTACCGTGGACGCGGAGCTCGCCTGCACCGCGACCTTCCGTTTCGCGGCGGGGGAGAATCTACCGCCGGTGGTCGATACCGTCGGCGTCGATCCGACCTCGGGTGACGCACCCCTCGCGGTGACCCTCACCTGCACCGGCCACGACCCCGACGGCGCGGTGGCCGAGTATCGGTGGGACCTCGACGGCGACGGGACCGCCGACGTCACCGCGACCGACGGCTCCCTGGCGTACACCTATGATCAGGCGGGGAGCTACCAAGCGGCCTGCATGGTGGTGGACGACCTTGGCGCCACGACCACCTCGGATCCGATGGCCGTGCAGGTCTCCTCCCCCGCCGGCGGAAACGATGGGAGCGGCGGGAGCGGGGCCGGCGGCGGTGGCGACACCGGCGGCACCACCGACACCGGCGGTACTGGCGACACCGGCGGCACTACCGACACCGCGGGTGCCTCCTCGGGGGGCGGTGGCGGCGGCGCCTGCTTCATCGCCACCGCGGCCTATGGCAGCTACCTGGAACCGCACGTCATGGTCCTGCGCCACTTCCGTGATCGCTGCCTCCTGACCAACGGTCCGGGGCGGCGCTTCGTCACCCTCTACTATCGCTACTCGCCGCCGCTGGCGCAGGTAATCGCCGCCCACGCGCCCCTGCGGTTCGTCGTGCGCCTGCTGCTCACCCCCCTCGTGCTGGCGGTGGAGTACCCACTGGGCTTCCCCCTGGTGCTGCTCCTCATGGCCACGCTGCCGGTCGTCGTGCAGCGGAGGCGGAGAGCGATCCTGGCCGGGTGATCGGTCCGGGGCGGGAGAGGACGGGAGAGCTCCCGAGGCCGCCTCCGCCGGAGGCGCCGTAACGGGGTCTGTCCTCGACCTGACGGGTCGAGGACAGATCCCGAAGGTGTGCCGCCGCCGCGGGGTTACTCCCCGATGATCGCGTTCAGGGTCTTGCTGGCGCGCATCGCCGCGGCCACCTTGGTCGGGTCGGGGAGGTAGTAGCCGCCCAGATCGACCGGCTTGCCCTGCACCACGTCGAGCTCTTTGATGATCGGGTCGATGTTCGCCGCCAGCTTCTCGGCGATCGGGGCGAAGTGGGCCGCGAGCTCCGCGTCGTCGTCCTGCGCCGCGAGGGCCTCGGCCCAGTAGCGGGCGAGGTGGGCGTGGCTGTCCTGGTTGTTGATCTCGCCCACCTTGCGGCCGGGGGATTGGTTGCTGATCAAGAGCTTGGTGGTGGCATCATCGAGTGCCTTGCCGAGGATCGCCGCCTTCTGGTTGCCGGTGGTCTTGGCGAGGTGCTCCAGGGAGACGGCCAGGGCGGCGAGCTCGCCGATGGAGTCCCAACGGAGGTGGCCCTCCTGCACGAACTGCTGTACGTGCTTCGGGGCGGAGCCGCCGGCGCCGGTCTCGAACATGCCGCCGCCCGCCATCAACGGGACGATGGAGAGCATCTTGGCGCTGGTGCCGACCTCGAGGATGGGGAAGAGGTCGGTGTTGTAGTCACGCAGGATGTTGCCGGTGACCGAGATGGTGTCCTCGCCGCGCTTCATCCGCTCCAGGGAGAAGGCGATCGCTGCGCTCGGCTCCATGATGCGGATGTCGAGGCCGGAGGTGTCGTGGGTCGGGAGGTACTTCTCGACCTTGGCGATGATCTGGGCGTCGTGGGCGCGGTCCTTGTCGAGCCAGAAGATCGCCGGGACGCCGGTGGCCCGCGCCCGGGTGACCGCCAGCTTCACCCAGTCCTGGATTGGGGCGTCCTTGGCCTGGCAGGAGCGCCAGATGTCGCCCTCCTCCACGTCAGTGGCGTGGAGGAGGTCGCCGTTGGCGGCGATCATGCGGATCTTGCCGTCGGCCGGGGCCACGAAGGTGGTCGGGTGGGAGCCGTACTCCTCCGCCTTCTGCGCCATCAGGCCGACGTTGGGAACCGAGCCCATGGTTGCCGGGTCGAAGGCGCCGTGCTTCTTACAGAACTCGATGGTGGTCTGGTAGATGCCGGCGTAGCTGGAGTCGGGGATGACGCACTTGGTGTCCTTGGGGTTGCCGTCCGGTCCCCACCCCTTGCCGCCGTTGCGGATGATCACCGGCATGGAGGCATCGATGATGACGTTATTGGGGAGGTGGAGGTTGGTGATCCCCTTGTCCGAGTCGACCATGTAGAGCTCGGCCTGCTTGGCGTAGCACGCCTGGATGTCGGCCTCGATGGCCGCCTTCTGGTCGGCGGGTAGGGAGGCGATCTTCGTCACCACGTCGCCGAGGCCGTTGTTGGGGTTGACCCCAAGCTCGGCGAAGGTGTCGGCGTACTTCTCGTAGAGGTCGGCGAAGTAGACCGAGACGCAGTGGCCGAAGATGACCGGGTCGGAGACCTTCATCATCGTCGCCTTCAGGTGCAGGGAGAAGAGGACATCCTTGGCCTTGGCATCGGCGATCTGCTCGGCGAGGAAGCTCCGCAGGGCCTTCTTGCTCATCTTGGTGCCGTCGACCACCGCCTGGGCCGCAAGCTCCACCCCCTCCTTGAGGACGGTGGTGGTGCCGTCGTTGGTGACGAGCTCGATCCGGGCCGGGCCGGCCTGACCATCGGTGACGGTGACCGACGCCTCGTTGTGGAAGAAGTCGCCCTCAGACATGGTCGCCACGTGGCACTTGGAGTCGGGGCTCCACGCCCCCATGGACTGCGGGTGCCGGCGGGCGAACTCCTTCACCGCGCGCGGCGGCCTCCGGTCGGAGTTGCCCTCGCGCAGCACCGGGTTGACGGCGCTCCCCTTGATCGCGTCGTAGCGGGCCTGGATCTCCTTGTCGGCGTCGGTCTGCGGGTCGGTCGGATAGTCGGGGATGTCGTACCCCTTCTCCTGCAGCTCCTTGATCGCCGCGAAGAGCTGCGGGACCGAGGCGCTGATGTTGGGGAGCTTGATGATGTTCGCCTCCGGCCGTTTCACCAGGGCGCCGAGCTCCGCCAGATCGTCGGGCTGGCGCTGGGCGTCGGTCAGCTTGTCGGGAAAGGCGGCAATGATACGGCCGGCCAGGGAGATGTTCTTGGTGCCGAGATTGATGCCGCACGGCTTGGTGAACGCCTTGATGATGGGCAGCAGCGAGGCGCTGGCGAGTTGCGGTGCCTCGTCGACCTGCGTGTAGATGATATCTAGCTTGTCGGACATGTTGTCTGCTCCAGGGCCAAGGTTGTAGAGAGAGATTTTCCAACCACAATCACGAACCGCCGGCCGGGGCTACCGCACCCGCTGGGGGAGGTGACAGTTGACGATTGCGAATCGCGCAAGGTGCCACATGGCCGATCGGGCAATCAAGTTGCTCCGGTTCTTCCGTCAGGGTCGGCCCTGCTCGCGACGGCCGCCACGATCAGATCGACTCCGGATCGAGAAGATGCAGCCTTGCGAAATGGGGGAGGATTGTCTATAAACCCGGCCCGCTTTTTCGGGAGGAGGGTGTGGAGGAGCGCTTCGCGATCAGGCTCACCCGCCTTGCCTGGATATTCCGGCGAGCAAAACCTCTGTCCGAAATTGACGGTGGCACCACCCCCATCGCCATGTAGATAAAGCGGTTTTTCGGATGTTGGAGCCATTTCGGCACCGGCATCAATCTGTTCCCCGAGGTAATTGAGGAATCGAGTATGCAGATTACAGGGATGCGGAGCGGGGCCAAGCTTCTTCGCTATGTGGGGTTTCCCACCGCCGAGGTGCTCGGTCCTGAGGCGAGCACGGACGAGATCAAGGCGCTCATCGACAAGTGTGGTGAGGTCTTCATCAAGCCGCTGTTTCGCGGCGGCGTGGGCAAAAAGGGCAAGGCGGGGCTGATCGGCCGGGCGAAAGATGTGGAGATGGCACTGGCGGAGAAGGAGCGCCTCTACTTCGTCGAACACCGCCACGGTAACACGGTGGCGAAGGCGGAGGGGGTGACCTTCGAGGGGGCGGTTCCGGCGGAACACGAGGTCTACTTCGCGATCACCGACTCGACGAAGTTCCGTGCCCCGACGGTGACCATTACCCACCACGGCGGGATGGACATCGAGGAGCTCGACAAGGATCAGATCGCCGAGATCCCCTTCGACCCGCTCACCGGTCTGAAGGCGTTCGTCATCGCCAACGCCCTCACCGACCTCGGCGCCCCGGACGAGATCATCTCGCCGCTGGTGCAGAACCTCCCGAAGCTGTGGGACCTGTTCCACAACTACGGGATGACCGCCCTGGAGCTCAACCCGATCCGCATGATGCCGAACGCCAAGGGGCGTCTGGTGCCGGTGGCGTGTGACTTCAAGTGCGGCTTCGACCAGGACGACCCGAACTGGAAGCGTCTCGGCCTGCCGGCGCACGTCTTCGCCTCCGACACCTCCGACTTCGAGCAGGAGGTGAACCAGCTCCGTACCTACCAGGGGCAGAGCGACGTCTTCGTCATCAACGACAAGGGGACGATCCTCGCCCCCACCTTCGGCGGCGGCGCCAACGCCCTGGTCACCGAGCTCCTCGGCGATGACGCGATCATCTCCTCGGACTTCGGCGGTAACCCGCCGTACGCGAAGATGAAGGAGATCGCACGGATCAGCTTCAAGTACTACCTGGAGCAGAGCAACGTCCTGTTCATCATCGGCGGCAAGGCGAACAACACCGACATCTACGAGACCTTCCGCGCCATGGCGGACGGTCTGCGCGAGTATTTCAACACCCGCGGTCCGACGCCGCTCTACGTGGTGATCGGTCGCGGCGGTCCTAACCTGATCCGCGGCATGGGGGGGATGCGGGATACCCTCGACGCCCTTGGCCTGCCGTACCGGATCTTCGGCCACGACTCGGCGATGAGCGAGGTGGTGAACTACGCCCAGGCGATCAATCGCTGGATGATGGAGGGCGGCAAGGAGAAGGTGGCCGCCCATCTGGGGATCGCGGGGTAGACGAGCGTAGGCCCGATCGCCGCCGTCGCGCGGCAGGGCGCACGGTCGTACCACCACCAAGAGATAATTTTCGGAACCGACGAGGTAATTCAGATGCATCCAACCGGCGTAGGCGACTTTCCCTATTACGTGGGCATCCGCTCCCTGGCCGACCTGGCCACCCGAGAGGATCGGGTCTGTGTCCTCAACATCCTCGGCAACGAATCGAGGTCGGTGACCCCGACGAGCCACGAGTACTCGGGCGGCAACATCGTCTTCGGTACCGGCCCCGGTCGCGCCGGCCAGGTGCTGAAGACCAAGCTCGGCGAGATTCCGGTCTACAACAACGTCCGTGACGGCCTCGCCGACGGCCACACCTTCAACACCGGCGTCATCTACCTGCCGCCGGCAGGCGTGCGTGACGGTGTCGCCGAGCTGATCCGGGTGAACCCGGACTTGGAGAAGGTGATCATCCTCACGGAGAAGGTCTCGGTCCACGACGCCCGCATCATCCGTTCCCTCGGCCAGCTCCGCGGCATCGACATCTTCGGCGCCAACTGCCTCGGCCTCGCGGACGCCTGGAACCATGTGCGCCTCGGCGGTGCTCTCGGTGGCTCCGCCCCGGCCGAATCCCTGATGAAGGGGTCGGTGGCGATCTTCTCCAACTCCGGCAACTTCACCACCACCATCGCCGTCTACCTCACCACCGCCGGCTGGGGCTCCACGGTCTCGCTTTCCTCCGGCAAGGACGTCTACATCCACTTTGCCGCCCCCGAGTTCGTCTACGCCCTCGACCACGACGACCGCTCCAAGGCGGCGGTGATGTACGTCGAGCCGGGCGGCTACTACGAGCGCGACATCGAGCTGACCAAGCCGACGGTGACGTGCGTCGTCGGCCGCTGGAAGGCGAAGCTCACCCGCTCGGTCGGCCACGCCGGCGCCATGGCCGGCTCCGGCGACGACGCCGCCGCCAAGGAGCGGTGGTTCATGGAGAAGTTTGGCGTCGACGCGATCTACACCCCGGACAATCCGGTCTGCTCCGCCAAGGGGGCGGTGGTCACCAACATCGCCCACATCCCGGTGGCGATGACCGCGGTGATGGCGAAGAACGGCGTCGAGCCCGACTTCGAGTCTCAGGGGACCCTGTCGCTGAAGCCGTGGTTCGCCAACACCCAAGGAATCGACCTGCCGAGTGAGCTGGAGATCCCGGTGGTCGAGGCGGTGGCGCCGTACAACGAGCAGATCGCCGCCCTCAACCGCCAGGTGGGGGCGATCCTGCCGCGCCAGAACATGAAGGACTGCTCCGGCGCCTCGATGATGGATCCGAAGACTCAGGTCTCGAAGATCCACGGCATGTCGGTCCTCGACGCCACCCAGCACTCCATGGAGTCGAACCTGGTGATGGCCCTGATCCGCGAGTCGATCGACGCCAACGGCGAGAAGCTCGCCAACGTCGCCATCGGCGCCGAGGTCAACCTCGCCGGCTCGCCGCTGTTGGTGGCCGCGGACGCGGCGCGGGAGGCGGGCAACGCCCCCAACTCGGTCCTTGCCGCGGCCTGCTCCATCGTCGGCCCGAAGCGGGTCAACGGGGCGCGTACGGCGGCCGAGCGGCTGGTGGAGCTCTTCGCCCACCAGGGGCTCGACGACGCCGCCGACGACGCCTTCGACATCGCCCCGATGGTGGCGAACAAGGAGGCGGCGGCCACCTTTTTGGGCGCCGAGGCCGACCCCAAGGCGGAGCGGATGCTCGTCGCGGTGGCGGCGCGGGGCGGCAAGTCGGTTTTCCTCCGCTACCTCCAGGCACTCGACGGCCATCCCACCAGCGATGCTGTCCTCGGCGCGATTTCCACCACTCTTGCCTGGGCACCGCTGATGAAAAAGCGCATCTCAACCGTCACGGTGCGCAATCTGCCGTGGTACCTGCGCCTCTACGGCACCTTCATCGGCGCCGCGGTGGCCGGTGAGCAGCACGCCGCCGAGAGCTTCTGCGGCGTCGCCATGGAGGAGCTCCTGTCGTCATGGTCGCTGGCCGAGGTCGCCTACCTGGCGCTCATGGGCGAGCGGCCGACCGAGGAGCAGATGTTCTCCTTCAGCGTCCTGCTCGGACTCATCATCACCAACGGTCCCGGCACCATCTCCGCCCAGGGCGCCAAAGGGGCGGTGGCCGCCGACGGCTCGGAGACCCCGGAGCGGGTACAGGTGAACAAGGCGATGACCGGCTTCCTCACCCACACCGGCTACGCCCACGGCGGCAACGGCTTCGAGGCGATTGCCTTTCTTTTGGAGCGGTTCAAGGAGAGCGGCATCGCCGACCCGGGCGATGCGAACCACGGCCTCGACCTCACCGCCATGGCGGGCGAGTACGCGGCCGAGTACAAGAGGTACAAGATCGAGCAGAAGGCGATCGGCAACCTCGGCTACGCCAAGATCCCGTGCGTCAACCACCCCATCTTCAAGGGCAAGGCGGTCAACTACGACCCGCGCGAGGTCTTTGTCGCCGACCTCTTCAAGGGGCGCGGCGAGTACAACCTCTTCCACGACTACTACCACGCCCTCGTCCAGGCCCTCTTCGACAAGGGGGTGAGCCGTGAGGTCTACTGCGTCAACGTCGACGCGGTGATCGCGGTGCTGCTCCTGAAGATCCTCTGGAAGCCGTACCGCGAGGGGCGCTTCTCCGATTCGACGATGGAGACCGCCGCCTTCACCACCTTCCTCTTCGGCCGGATGATCGGCTGCGCCGCGGAGGTGGACGACCACACGAACCGGGGGAAGAACATGGATACCCGGACCGCGGCGTCGAAGTGTTCGTTTGTCGGGTGACGGGCGTGCAGCTCACCCCATCTTCACGCCGCGTCCTTGGTCGCGATCCTCGACGTACAACCAGTACGCCTGCGGTCGCGGCCTGCGGGTCGGCGCGAATCTGGGGCACCAGCCACGCCCTACAACCGGGAATCCGGCGGGTTGGCGCGGCCTTTGGGATGGCGGGCTATCTCCATCGGCATAGCTTTCCGGCCCGCAGGGCCGACCACCCCCTCACCCCTCACCCCTCATC
>CAZRGD010000029.1:0-14143 GCA_964599505.1 uncultured Nitrospirota bacterium
TCGACCTCACCAAGGGGACCACCCGGCCGCTCGCCTCGCGGCCGAACAAGGTCACTACCGTCCTCTTCGCCCGGCGTCATGACGGGGTGCCCGAGGTCGACGCCTTCATCGACGGCCTGCCGCGGCTTCTTGCCGCCGACGCCCCCGACCCCGCCGCCCTCATCTCCATCCGCAGCCCCGAAGAGGCGAGCGAGGTACCGGCGGTCCTCGGGGGGTGCCTCCACGCCCTCATTGCGCGGCACAAGCTCCCCATCCGCTACTTCGCCGCCGGCAAGGGGGAGACCAGCGAGCGCACCGTCCACCCCTACCACCTCGTCCACCACGACGGCGGTTGGCACCTCATCGCCTTCTGCGAGCTGCGCCAGGCGCTGCGCGACTTCGCCCTCGTCCGCATGGAGATCACCGGGCCGGCGTGCGAGCTCTTCCATCGCGAGCCCGACTTCGACGCCGACACCTACCTGGAGGAGAGCTTCGGCATCTTCCACGGCCCTGGTCGCCACCCGGTGGCGGTGCGCTTCAACCCCTTCCGTGCCCGCTGGGTGCGCCACCAACAGTGGCACCGCGAGCAACAGATCGAAGAGCACCCCGACGGCTCCCTCACCCTCCGCTTCCCCGTCTCCCACTTCCCGGAGGTAAAGATGGAGCTCCTCAAGTTCGGCGCCGACTGCGAGGTCCTGGAGCCGGAGACCTTGCGGCGAGAGATCGCCGAGGAGGGAGCGCGTCTGGTGGCGCTCTACGGGGGCGACGGGGCGGAGCGCGCGACTTGACGGAATCCGCTGGGGAGAGAGATGCAGGGTGGGATGGTCGCGGTGAGTGTATCGCCGGTGCTATTTCAGAAATGCGCGCGAGAGGGCCGGTTCTGCCGCGCGAAGTCTCGTTTTCACATCCTCCCAGTCCAGCCCTGCGAGGCTCTTTGGAGGGAGAGAGTCCTCGGCGTCCTCGAAGAAGAGGAGGCTGCGTAGCAGGTGGTAGCGGTTGAGGGCCTGATCGCCGAACTTGTCACGGACGGCGGCGGCGATCGATGGGGCGCCGATGTGGTCGAGTAGCCCAACGAGGTCAAAGAAGTCCTTCTTTTCCGCTCGCTGTGAGATCGCCAGGACCTTCATTGCCGCCAGATCCTGGATAGAGGCGATCCGCACTCCACGCCACGTGGTGAGCTTGGCCACGAGGGGGTAGGGAAAGGCGAGGATCGAGATGGCGATTTCGTACCACACCGCGTGGATTGTCCCGGGGCGGGTCTCCAGGATGGTGCCCCCGAGGTCGGTGATCACCTGCGCCACTTCCTGCTCGGGAAAGGGCTCGGCTGAGAAAAAGTCGAGATCGGCGGAGATGCGGTGGCCCAGCCACAGAGCGATTGCCGTGCCGCCGCCGAGATAGGCGCCCTTGGGCAGAGCGGTGGCTAGCGTGTCTAGCCGTTCCAGGGGGCGATGTGGGAAGACTTGTTCAAACATCGGACATCCTCCTCCGGGATCCTCATCCGGATCCGCCAGTACTGGGCGGAACGGCGGTCCAGGTTGACACTGCGGCGGACCACCCTGGCGATGGTCTCCGCCGGGTATCGCGCCAGGAGCCATCGAAGGTGCTCAGGTCGGCCCAGGCGAAGCACCCGCTCCACGATCGCATGAGCGTCGCGATCAAGGTCGAGCTCGCTCACGTCCGTATCCCAGAAGAGGGGCACCAGCTCTCGGGGAAGCACCGCTTCGCCTCCATCGTCCGTGCTGAGCGCGTCGTCATGGGTCGCCATGGCTTCACTATAACCTGAGGCCACGCACCGCGGAGCAATCGGCATGGACGCGAACGAGGTGTGTGATGGGGGCGTCGAACGCAGAACGCCGGGGGATGGAGGGGCTAGAAGGCCACCGCGCAACGCCAAGGCGCGAAGACGCCAGGGTGAAAAGGGGGGCAGACCCTACCCGTGATATGGGAGGGGTGGGGGGAGTAGGGTGGGGTGGTTCAGTGCAGAGAGGCGAAGGCTCGACAGTGCAGCGTGGTGGATGAGACGGGGGTGTTGGTGGATCGAGAGAACCTACCAGTGGCGCATATGGCCGAGGGCGGCAAGGTGCATCTGCTCAGTGAGCACCTTCTCGCAACCGCCAGCAGGGCAGAGGCATCCGCGGCCCGGTTCGACAGTGCTAGTTGGGCGCGGGTTGCTGGACTGTGGCATGACATCGGGAAGTTCTCGGCGGATTTCCAGGAGATGATTCGTGCCGCAAATGGCGTGGATGCCCATGTGGAAGGGAACGAAGCGAGGCGTCGGGTGAACCATTCCTCGGCTGGGGCGATCCACGCGGACAAGCGGCTCGGACTAGTCGGGAGGCTCCTCGCGTACTTGATTGCAGGTCACCACGCCGGGCTTGCGGACTGGGGGTCCGAACATGCTGGGCAGGGTGCTTTGCGGCAGAGGCTTACCCATACCGAGCTATTGGACGCCGCACTGGCAGGTGGGCCCACGGGCGAGATCCTCGATGTAGCGTTAGACCCCAAGGACAAGCCCATGGGGAGGGACCGTGCCTTTTGGATTCGGATGCTCTTCTCCTGCCTGGTGGACGCGGATTTCCTCGATACGGAGGCGTTCTACGATCCGGGCAAGGCGTCCCAGAGGGGTCAGTTTCCGACCCTCGGGGAGCTGCTCCCCATGTTCAACGAGCACATGGAGAAGCTCCAGGCGAAAGCGAGCCAGAGCACGGTCAACACCCTGCGGGCGCAGATCCTCGACCGCTGTGTTGCGCAGGCCGAGCAACCACCGGCGATCTTCTCTCTCACCGTCCCCACCGGCGGCGGCAAGACCCTCGCCTCTCTCGCCTTCGCTCTGCGTCACGCCCTGCGCCATGGCAAGCGGCGGATCATCTACGTCATTCCGTATACCAGCATCATCGAGCAGACCGCCGATGTTTTCCGGGGGATTTTCGGTGACGACGCTCTCGTGGAACACCACAGCAACCTCGACCCGCCCGACCCCGGTCAGGAGAACCACCACACCCGTCTGGCGTGCGAGAATTGGGATGCGCCGATCATCGTCACCACCTCGGTGCAGTTCTTCGAGTCTCTCTTCGCCGCCCGCACCAGCCGCTGTCGCAAGCTGCACAACGTCGTCGATAGCGTGGTGATTCTCGACGAGGCACAGCTCCTCCCCGTGGAGTTTCTCAATCCGATCCTCTTTGCCCTCCGCGAGCTGCACGCAAACTACGGCGTCAGCCTCCTCCTCTGCACGGCAACCCAGCCGGCTCTCGCATCACGGCGCACTCCCAGCTTCACCTTCAGCGGCCTCGACGGTGTGATCGAGATCATGGAAGACCCGGATGAGCTCCACCGCCAGCTCAAGCGGGTGGCGGTTCGCATCCCCGAGGATCTGCAACGACCACGGGAGTGGCCGGAGCTCGCCGAGGAGATCAGCGGCCACGAGTCGGTCCTCTGCGTGGTCAATCGAAGGGATGATTGCCGACTCCTCCACAGCCTCATGCCTGCCGGAACCTACCACCTGTCGACACGGATGTGCGGCCAGCACCGCTCGGAGCGTATCGCGGAGATCAAACGCCGACTCGTCGCCGGCGAGCCGACGCGGGTGGTCTCCACCCAGCTCGTGGAAGCCGGGGTCGACCTCGACTTCCCGGTGGTCTACCGGGCGCTGGCCGGTCTCGACTCCATCGCCCAGGCAGCGGGGCGGTGCAACCGGGAGGGGCGTCTCGATCGGGGTCAAGTCTTCGTCTTCGTCCCGCCGAAAGAGGCGCCCCCGGGCCTCCTGCGGCAGGGGGCGCAGTTGGGACGACGGATGCTCGGCAACTCCAGCGGCGATCCGCTGGTCCCCGAGAGGTTTCGCGAGTATTTCGAGCAGCTCTACTGGCTCCAGGGGGAGCGGTTGGACCGGAAGGGAGTTCTGGCCGACCTCGCGCCGGATCGGGAGCTCCGCTTCAACTTCCGCTCGGCGGCCTCCAAGTTCCGCATGATCGACGATCAGTGGCAGGCGCCGGTGGTCGTGCGGTATGGAGAGGGTGCCAACCTGATTCCGTTGCTGGGTCGTGAGGGGCCGACGCGCTGGCTGTTTCGCAAGCTCCAGCGATTTACGGTGAACGTGCCGCGGAACCACCACCAGTGGCTGGTCAACGAGGGACGGATCGAGGAGCGATTGCCCGGGATCTTCGTGCAGGTCGACGACGGCCTGTACCGTCCGGACGTCGGTCTCGATCTCGATCTGGAGCCCGTCTACCGGCCGGATGATCTCATTGGCTGAGGAGGAGAGATGGCAGCGACGCACAACGGCACCAGCCGAACCTTTCGCCTCAAGGTGTGGGGCGAGAACGCCTGTTTCACCCGACCGGAGATGAAGGTGGAGCGGGTCTCCTACGATGTCATGACCCCCTCTGCCGCCCGCGGCATCCTGGAGGCGATCTTCTGGAAGCCGGCGATTCGCTGGGTGGTGAGTCAGATCGACGTGCTCAAGCCGGTCCGCTGGGAATCGGTGCGGCGCAACGAGGTGGGGTCGGTGGTCTCGGCGAGCAACGCCAAGCGCGCGATGAAACGGGGTACCGGCAACCTGGGCCTCTACATTGAGGAGGACCGTCAGCAGCGGGCCGGCCTCCTCCTCCGCGACGTCGCTTACACGATCCACGCCCACTTCGTTCGTACCGAGCGCGCCGGCGCGGATGACACTTGGTCCAAATTCATGGCCATGTTCGAGCGCCGGGCCTCGAAGGGCCAGTGCTTCCACCGCCCCTACCTCGGCTGCCGGGAGCTCGCCGCCCACTTCGCCCTCGTTGCGGAGGAGGGGACGGAGGTGGAGCCGATTTCGGAGAGCCGTGATCTCGGCTTCATGCTCCTCGACCAGAGCTACGGACCCGACGGTGTCGAGCCCCACTTTTTCCGAGCGGAGATGGTCGACGGACGCATCCAAGTTCCCCCGATCGAGGAGGGGCGGCGATGATCCTCCAGGCATTGGTCCAGTACCACGACCGCCTCCGGGAGGAGGGGCGGCTTCCGCCACCGGGGTACGTCCAGCAAGAGATCCCCTTTTTCGTCGTGCTCAACGGGGAGGGGCAGTTCCGGGGTCTCCAGGACACCCGCACCGGTGAAGGCCGCATTAAGCCGGGCCGCCAGTGCGTCGTTCCCAAGGGGCCAAAGCGTCAAGGGCGACAGATCGCCCCGAATATCTTGTGGGACAAGCCCTCCTACCTCTTTGCATGTCCCAAGCCCGACGCCAGCAAGGAGACGGAGAAGCAGCAGGAACATGCGTACGAGGAGCATGTGGCCTTTCTGGCCCGCCAGGAGGTCCTCTTTCCCGAGGGATCGCGGCCATCCGCGGTCCAAGCGGTCCTGTCGTTCCTCGAAGGTGGCGAGTTCGCGGACCTTTTCTCTGCTCCCGAGTGGCCGGAGATCGAAGAGAAGGGACTATTTCTCACCTTCGCCGTGGAGTCGGAGGGAAGTGCGCCCCTGGTATGCGAAGACCCTGCGGTGATGGCGACAGTGGCGGCGGCCACCTCTGAAGAGAACGAGGAACTCCCTGTCGGTACCTGCCTGGTCACGGGTCGCCACGAGCCCATCGCACGACTCCATACTGGGATCAAAGGGGTGCGTGGGACCCAGCCCTCGGGGGGCAACATCATCTCCTTCAAGCTCGATGCCTTCCGATCCCACGGGTGGCGCCAAGGCATGAACGCCCCGGTCGGTGTGAGTGCCGAGGCTGCCTACACCAGCGCCCTTAACATCCTTTTAGCGAAGGGGTCGCAACAAAAGATGGTGGTAGGGGGGACTACTACGGTCTTCTGGGCGGAGCATCAGACACCCATGGAGGATGTGCTCGCCGACCTCTTTGGGTTGGCTCCGGAGACGACCGAGAGCCCGCGTGATCTCGATGCCATTCGCGCGCTCCTCACGGCGCCACGGACCGGCGCACCCCCACCCGTCGACGACGCCACGCGCTTCTACGTCCTCGGTTTGGCACCCAATACGGCGCGGATCGCGGTGCGCTTCTGGCACGTGGGCACCGTGGGGGAGATGGCCAGCCACATCCTCCAATATTTCGAAGACATGGTCATCGTGCATCGGCCAGACGAGGTCGACTGCCCCACCCTCGACGCTCTACTTCGGTCCACCGCGGTGCAATGGAAATGGGACAACGTCGCCCCCAAGCTCGCCGGCGAGTTTGTCGCCTCGACCCTTTCGGGGCGCCCCTTCCCACGCACCCTCCTCAATGCGGTGATCCAACGCATCCGCAGCGACCAGACTGTGCCCCATGCCCGTGCCGCCCTCATCAAGGCGTTTCTTGTCCGACAGAACCGCCACAGCCTATCTCAACGGAAGGAGGTCCTTGTGTCTCTCGATGTCACCAACCTCAACCCCGGCTACCGACTCGGGCGGCTCTTCGCCGTGCTGGAGCGGACCCAGGAGCGAGCCAATCCCGGCGTCAACAAGACGATCCGCGATCGCTACTACGGCTCGGCCTCCAGCACCCCGGTGCTCACCTTCCCGATTCTCATGAAGCTCCACACCCACCACCTCGCCAAGCTGGAGCATCCGGGAGAGGCAGTGAACCTTGGCAAGCTGGTAGGCGAGATCGTGGACGCCCTCTCCACATTTCCCTCGCACCTCACCCTCGAAGACCAAGGGCGCTTCGCCATCGGCTACTACCATCAACGCCAGGCCTTCTTTCAGAAACGTGATGACACCCCCAGTGGAGGAGAGCAATGAGCACACCCGTCGCGAACCGCTATGACTTCGTCTTTCTTTTCGATGTCGCCGATGGCAACCCCAACGGCGATCCCGACGCCGGCAACATGCCGCGTGCCGATGCCGAGACCGGCCAAGGCCTCGTCACGGACGTCTGTCTCAAACGAAAGGTGCGTAACTACGTCGGGTTGGCAAAGGGAGAGCAGCCGCCGTACGAGATCTATGTGAAAGAAAAGGCGGTGCTCAACCTGCAGCACGAGCGTGCCTACAAGGAGACGGGTATCAAGAATCCGGGAAAACAAAAGCTTCCGAAAAAGGTAGAGGAGGCGCAGCAGATTACCCGCTGGATGTGCGGCAACTTCTACGACATTCGTACCTTCGGTGCGGTGATGTCTACCGAGGTCAATGCCGGCCAGGTGCGCGGCCCGGTTCAACTGACCTTCGCCCGCAGCATCGATCCGGTGGTTCCGCTAGAGCACAGCATCACCCGCATGGCGGTCACTACTGAGGCGGAAGCGGAGAAACAGAGCGGCGACAACCGCACCATGGGCCGCAAGTTCACCATCCCCTATGGCCTCTACCTCGCCCACGGCTTCGTCTCCGCCCCCCTGGCCGAACGGACCGGCTTCTCCGAGGGCGACTTGGCTCTCCTCTGGGAGGCTCTGACAAACATGTTCGACCATGACCGCTCCGCTGCCCGCGGTCAGATGGCGACCCGTGGCATCATCCGCTTCAAGCATGACAGTAGAATGGGTAATGCCCCGGCCGATGGGCTGTTTCGCCGGGTGCAGGTGAAACGAAAAGATGGAGTCGACGTGCCGCGTAGCTTCGATGACTATGTGGTGACGGTCGATCGGGATGACCTTCCGACTGGTGTCGAGATCATCCCGGCAGAGGGCATCCTGTAAGGAGCACGCCATGGAAGTGATCAACCTGACGACCGACATTGAGGGGGATGGCCACCTGCATGTGGACATCCCCACGAAGCTCCCTCCGGGCACCGTGGAGGTGGTGGTCGTGATCCAGCGTGCCGGCGGCAAAGTCGGTGCGACGGCGGCCGGCTACGACTTCAGCGACCTCACCGGCCACCTTCAATGGCAGGGCGACGCCATCGCCACTCAGCGGAGTTTGCGTGATGAATGGTCGTAGGTATCTGCTGGATACCAACGCCGTCATTGCGCTGCTGGGCGGTCACACGGGATTGCTCGGGGCGTTACAGGCAGCCGATTGGATCGGGGTTTCGGTCATCACGCGGCTGGAGTTGCTCGCCTTCCCGCGACTCGGTCCACAGGATCGCGACACCATCCTCGGTTTCCTTCGCCGGGTGGTGGTCATCGGCCTTGCCCCGGAGGCCGAGGGGTATCTCGGTCGGATTACGGCGATACGTGCCACCACGGGGATCAAGCTCCCAGATGCCATCATCGCGGCCACCGCGGTGGAGCACGATGCATCCTTGGTGACCGCGGATCGACAGATCCTCGGGTTGGCGCAGCAGGTGGAGGGGCTTCGACTCTTTCCCCTCCCCTCGTCCGCCTGAAGAGCCGGTGACCGGTGTGCGTACCATCCTTGTCTCCTCCCTCCGCCACTACGTCTACTGTCCCCGGCAGTGTGCCCTCGTCCACCTGGAGCAGCAGTGGGGGGAGAATCTCTTCACCCTTCGTGGTGACCAGTCCCACCGCCGGGTGGACGAAGGGAGCGGGGAATGGGATGCCGGGGTACGGGTGGAGCGCTCCATGCCCATCTGGTCCGAACGCCTCGGCCTCACCGGGAAGTCGGACGTGGTGGAGTTCCGCCCCGACGGGACGGTTTATCCGGTGGAGTACAAGCACGGTCGGCGCGGGCCGGGGCTCCACTTCGATGTCCAACTCTGCGCCCAGGCCCTCTGTTTGGAGGAGATGCTGGAGGTTGCCATTACGCAGGGTGCCATCTACCACGTGAAGAGTCGGCGGCGGCGAGAGGTAGCCCTCGATGACGCGCTGCGAGAACGGACCGAGGGGGCGATCCGGTCGGTGCGGGCTCTCCTCTCCCAGGCGTCGCTCCCACCACCCGTTGCCGACCGTGGGCTATGTCGCGCCTGCTCCCTGATTGACATCTGTATGCCCGACGTCCCGTCCGTCGCCACCGACTGGCTCTTTGATCCTGCCGTGGATGAAACCCCGTGAAACAGCTCCTCAACACCCTCTACGTGATGACCCAGGGGAGCTACCTGCGTCTCGACCACGAGACCCTCAAGTTGGAGGTCGAGCGCGAGATCCGTCTGCAAGTCCCCATCCACCACCTGGGCGGCATCGTCCTCTTCGGCCAGGTGATGGTGAGCCCCTTTGTCCTCCATCGTTGCGGTGAAGATGGCCGTTCGGTGGTCTTCCTCAGCCGGACGGGCCGTTTCAAAGGGCGACTCGTGGGGCCGCAGTCGGGAAACATCCTCCTGCGCCGGGCGCAGTACGCCGCCTTTGACGATCCGGAAAGAACCCTCGACCTCTGCCGCCGGATGGTTGCCGGCAAGATCCACAACGCTCGCTCCGCGCTGCTTCGAGCTGCGCGGGAGGCAAACGGTGGCGAGGATCGGGAAACGCTCCAGGCTGCGGCTCGGGAGCTTGCGGTGGGACTGCGGACGGTTGAGTTTGCGGAGACCGCCGATATTGCCCGTGGCATCGAGGGGCAGGCGGCGAAGAGCTACTTTGCCGCATTTTCCTCTTTCGTGCGTGTCCATCGAGATACCTTCGCCCTGGACGGTCGCAACCGCCGGCCTCCTCGCGACCGGATCAATGCCCTGCTCTCGTTTCTCTACGCCCTACTACTCAACGACTGTCAGTCGGCGTGCGAGACGGTGGGTCTTGATCCACAACTCGGCTTCCTCCACGCCTTACGACCGGGGCGTCCCTCCCTCGCGCTCGATCTCATGGAGGAGTTTCGGTCCTACATTGCAGACCGTCTCGCCATTACCCTCATCAATCGTCGCCAGCTCACTGCAGAAGACTTCGAGGAGCGGCCCGGCGGCGCGGTTTTGCTCAAAGAGGATGGACGCAAGCAGGTAGTCGCGGCCTACCAGAACCGCAAACAAGAGGAGCTCGTCCATCCACTCCTTCAGCAAAAAATGGCCGTTGGGCTGCTCCCTCTGATCCAAGCCCGCCTCCTCGCTCGCGTTGTGCGAGGTGAAGATAGCGGTTACGTGCCTTTCGTTTCCCGCTAGCTGGGTGTTCCATGGATATCGTGGTGACGTACGACGTCAATACAGAAACCAAGGAGGGGCGGCGTCGACTACGAAAGGTCGCCCAGATATGCAAGAATTATGGTCAGCGTGTACAGCTCTCTGTTTTCGAGTGCCGCCTAGGCTCGATGGAGATGGAGCGCCTTCGAAATGAGCTTGAGGGGACGATAGACGACAAGTGCGATAGCCTTCGCATCTACAGACTCTCCGGCCGGCGAGATCGTGTTGTGCTGACCATGGGGCGCGATGACTATATCGACTTTGAGAAGCCGCTCATTGGATGACGCACCGCGCGCGGACCCGAAGTGACCTCTCAGACCCCGGGAGGTTCGCGATGCTCTTAGACAATTTAGAATCATGGAGATACACGCCGTGATCGGAGGTATGCAGGGCATGCGAGGTTTAGTTCGTCGAAGGTTCGCGTCAGCGTCCTCCTACCACGTTTGTTTCCAAGTACTTGCCAAATCAGAGCTTCGCCCGGTTACGAAACCGGGCGCGGATTGAAACTTGTTCATAGTGTTCCTGATGATTACTATCTAGAGCTTCGCCCGGTTACGAAACCGGGCGCGGATTGAAACCTTTCCTACAACTCGGACATTACAAAAGCAGAGATAGCTTCGCCCGGTTACGAAACCGGGCGCGGATTGAAACATTTAGGAGAGGGTAAGGGAAGAGTTGTATTTATGCTTCGCCCGGTTACGAAACCGGGCGCGGATTGAAACTACCAGTACACGGTACGGCTCACCGGGCTCAGTGGCGCTTCGCCCGGTTACGAAACCGGGCGCGGATTGAAACATGGCCATGGGAGCCGCTGCACTGCCTGAGCTGGCCCCCAGTTTTCTTGGTCACGCCATAGTGATGCCGCTCATCTCCAAGGAGGCCTCAGCGATCTACGGGAGCAGGATCCGGGTTCGGCCTCACGGGCCGCCGGGCCCGAAGCGGCGGTGGGGGCTACGACGCAAGCGTGAGCCGGCCCTGTGCCTCTTGCGGGGCGAGTCGCTCGACGCGGTCTCGCAAGGAACGGGCTCGGGGGTGATACCCCGGTCGCCCGAGATACGGACCTCCGCCTCACGGTCGTTCCTCCCAGTGGGTGTGTGACGCGGTGGCTGCAGGCGGTCCCCATCCGTGGCCGACGACCTCGGCCCATGCCCTGGTCGTCGGCTCTGATCGTCTCCCCTCCACCTATTTACCGCCGCGGCAAGCGGTTGCCATATCCACATGCCTCGCGGACACGCACCCACAGGGTGAAACAGCGGTCGGGCCATCGAAATCGCTATCGAAATCGGGATCGGGTCTCGTCCCAGGCCATGCTCCCACCGGTGGTCCCCCGTTCAGGACGCCCCCCGGCACCGATCCGTACCGCGGACCAGTGGGTGGGGGGCGATCCCGATCCCGATAGCGATCCCGATTTGGAACCGACGACCTTGGCCGTTGCCGCTCCCCTTGCGGCGCCCCGCCGGTTGCAGGAACCTTCGCGGCTCCGCGCCGTCCCCCTCTCTCCGTCTCCCACCATGTCTGAACCGAACTACAAGCCCACCCTCAACCTCCCGCGGACCGCCTTCCCCATGAAGGGGAACCTGGCGCAGCGGGAGCCCGAGCGGCTGGCGCGGTGGGAGGAGGCGGATCTCACCGGGCAGATCGAGCGGGCGCGCGCCGGCGGTGTGCCCTTCACCCTCCACGACGGCCCGCCGTACGCCAACGGCCACCTGCACATGGGCCACGCCCTGAACAAGGTGCTCAAAGACGTGATCATCAAGGTGCGGACGATGGAGGGACGGAGTGCCATTTACGTCCCCGGCTGGGACTGCCACGGTCTGCCGATCGAGCGGCAGGTGGACAAGAAGCTCGGCTCGCGCAAGCGGGAGATGGACGCCCTCGCCTTCCGCCAGGCGTGTCGTGACTACGCCGCCCGCTTCGTCGCCATCCAGCGCGACGAGTTCCGTCGCCTCGGGGTCCTCGGACGGTGGGATCATCCCTACCTGACGATGGACCCGCACTACGAGGCGACGATCGTCCGGGAGCTCTCCCGGATCATCCGCAACGGCCACCTCTACCACGGCCGCAAGCCGGTCCACTGGTGCGCTACCTGCGTCACCGCCCTGGCCGAGGCGGAGGTGGAGTACGCCGATCACACCTCGTCGTCGATCCACGTCGCCTTCCAGGTGGAGGGCGGGGTGCGGGCGCTCGATCCGGCCCTCCCCGACCTGCCCCTCTCCCTGGTCATCTGGACCACCACCCCGTGGACGATCCCGGCGAACCTCGCCGTCTGTGTCCACCCGGAGATCGAGTACGTCGTGGTGCGCGCCGGTGAGACGGCGTATGTGGTCGCCGAGGCGCTCCTGCCCGGGGTGGCCGAGGCAACGGGGTGGGGCGACCCTGAGATCCTCACCCGCCGCCACGGCCGCGACCTCACCGACCTCACCTACACCCACCCCCTCACCGGCCGGGTGAGCCCGGTGATTACCGGTGACCACGTCACCCTCGACGCCGGCACCGGCCTGGTCCACACGGCACCGGGCCATGGTCAGGAGGACTACGAGGTGGGGCAGGCCCACGGTCTGGAGGTCTACGCCCCGGTGGACGACCGCGGCCGCTTCACCGGCGAGGTGGGGGCGCCCCTTGCCGGGGAGGCGGTCTTCGCGGCGAACCCCAAGGTGATGGAGCTCCTCGACCACGCCGGGGTACTCCTCGCCTCCGGTGAGATCTCCCACAGCTACCCCCACTGCTGGCGGTGCAAGCGGCCGGTGATCTTCCGCGCCACCCCCCAGTGGTTCATCTCCATGGAGGCGGGGGGGCTGCGGGAGCTGGCGCTCACGGCGATCGATGCGGTGGAGTGGATCCCCGCGTGGGGGCGCAACCGGATCTACGCGATGGTGGAGAACCGTCCTGACTGGTGTATCTCCCGCCAGCGCCAGTGGGGGGTGCCGGTGGTCGCCTTCCACTGCCGGAGCTGCGGCGAGCCGTTCACCGACGCCGATGCGGCCGAGCGGGTCGCCGACGCGGCGGAGAGCGAGGGGGCGGACTGCTGGTACCGCCACCCGATCACCGACTGGCTCGGCGACGGTGCGGCCTGCCCTGCCTGCGGCAGCGCCGATCTGGCACCGGAGCCGGATATCCTCGACGTCTGGTTCGACTCGGGGGTCAGCCATGCGGCGGTCCTGCTCTCCACCGAGGGGCTCACCCACCCGGCCGACCTCTATCTGGAGGGGAGCGACCAGCACCGGGGCTGGTTCCACTCGTCGCTCTTGGCGGCGCTGGCCGCCGGGCGCGAGGCGCCGTACCGGGCGGTCCTCACCCACGGCTTCGTGGTCGACGGCGACGGGCGGAAGATGTCCAAGTCGGAGGGCAACGTCATCGCCCCCGAGGAGATCATCAAGAAGAGCGGCGCCGATCTGCTGCGTCTCTGGGTCGCCTCGGAGGACTTCTCCGACGACCTGCGCTTGTCGCCTGAGATCCTCAAGCGGCTCGGCGACGGCTACCGGCGGATCCGCAACACCCTCCGCTTCCTCCTCGGCAACCTCGTCGACTTCGACCCGGCCCGTGACGCCGTAGCCGTGGAGGAGATGGAGGAGCTCGACCGCTACGCCCTCCACCAGCTCGCGGAGGTGAGCGAGCGGGTCCGGCAGGCGTACGACACCTACGAGCTCCACGCCGTCTACCACACCCTCCACGCCTACTGTATCAGCGATCTGTCAGGGTTTTATCTCGATATTCTCAAGGATCGCCTCTATACGGAGGCGGCCGGTTCACCGCTCCGCCGCTCGGCCCAGACGGCGGTGTGGGAGATCGCCGAGGGGCTCATCCGCCTGCTCGCCCCGGTCCTCTGCTTCACCGCCGACGAGGCGTGGGAGTACCTGCCGTCGGTGGCCGGCCGCGAGGCGAGCGTCCACCTCGCCCGTTTTGCCCACGCCGGCAGCCTCGATCCGGAGCTCGCGGCGCGCTGGGAGGGGCTGCGGGCGGTGCGCGGTCAGGTCCTCGGGGCCCTGGAGCGGGCGCGGGCGGCGAAGGCGATCGGCGGCGGGCTGGAGGCGGCGATTACTCTCTACGCCGAGGGCGACACCCTCGCCCTTCTGCGCGGTTACGAGGGGGTTCTCGCGAACCTCTGCATCGTCTCCCAGGCCAAGGTGGCGGACCTCGCCGAGGCGCCCGCCGGCCTGGAGGTCGAGGAGGGCGAGCCGCGCGTCGCGGTGGCGGTCGCCCCGGCGGCGGGGAGCAAGTGCGGCCGCTGCTGGCAGGTCCTGACCGACGTGGGGAGCCACGCGGACCACCCGAGCT
>CAZRGD010000030.1:0-13985 GCA_964599505.1 uncultured Nitrospirota bacterium
GGAAGGGGGGGATCGAGAGTGAGCGACGGTGTCGGCGAGGGGGGGGAGCGGGCGGGGGGGGTGGGGGGGAGTGAGTCGGGGGGGGGGTGGGGGGGGGGGGGGGGGGGGTGGGGGGGAGGGAGGAAACGGAGGGGCGGGGGGGGGCGAGGCGGCAAGGGGGGGGGGGGCTGGAGAACGGGCGTCCAACGTGGGGGGAGGGGGGGGTGGGGCGGGTGGGGTTCGTAACGCGCTGAGGGGAAATTTCTCTGAGGCTCTCTCTATTGGGGTACAATTGGTCTCCTCGGCACCGTCACGCTAGGGTGTATCCATGGCCTCCAACCTAGAACTGCCCCCGCCCGGTTTCGATGATCTGCCGGTCGAAGAGCGGATCGAGTACATCCAGACCCTCTGGGATCGGATCTCGGCCAGGCCTGACGACGTACCCGTACCCGACTGGCACCGGCAGGTCGTCCGCGAACGGCTCGCGAGCTACCGGCGCTCTCCGGATGATGGCCGGCCGTGGCCGGAGGTTCGGGACGCCCTTCTTCGCAAACTGCGCTCTCGTCCCGACTGATGGGTGTCGCCCCACACGTCCCGGTAGATGAATGACACACGGGAGCAGCATCAGGGTTCGCCCCCCCGGGGAAGCGGAGGGAGCCCGTGGGGCGAGCGGAGCTTCCCCAGGGGGCGCCGGGCCGCCGGGTCCGAAGCCGCGGTGGAGATATAAAGTAAACTGCGTATTCCCTTAGCTCATGAAGCCCCAGAACAAATCGGCGAATGCGGAACACGAAGGCACGAAAACTTGAAAACACGAAAAAACTCCACCGAAACTTTTCGTGTTTTCCCCCTTTCCTGCCTTCGTGTTCCCATCGGGTACGGGTCCTGAGCTAAGGGGATAGGCGTATAAAGTAAAGAACAGACCCCCGGAGGCTAGAAGTCTACGCCGCCGAGCTGTCCTGCTGTACCGCCAACCGGTGGAGATACTCCGGCGCGAGGTCGAGGCCGTTCTCCCACACCACGGTGTCCATCTCCACACGGAAGCGGCGAAACGCATCAATCTCCCGCACGCCCTCGAAGATGGGGCGTGGGTCACCACACACGGTCTCTTCCAGGTCCACCACCCCCTGTGAGCCGTCATTGAAGACCACCCGCAGCCGATAGTCGCCAAGATACTCTGCCTCTGTCACCCAGATCATTGCCTTGTGTTCCGTTCCACGAAGGGTATCAAACGAGCGGTGGGATCTTCGCCCACTCGCCACTCGCTCGTAGGGTCTCCCAATTATTCATCAGATCCTCACGATGGAGATTGGCCCACTCGGCCACCAGTCCGACCACTCGTGCGGGAAGCTCTCCCTCCAAAATCGCGGCGTCATGGACCTTGAGAGAAGCACGGTAGTCGTTGTACCGCACGTGAAAATGGGGTGGGTTGTGATCGTTGAAGTACATCCGTATCGAAATTCCAAGAAAGCGGCTGATCTCCGGCATGGCGACATGCTATCTCTTCGGGTCCCTTCGTGCAGCCCGCAGCAAACGGGAGGGGACGTACTTCCGCTATTTCCATTCCCCGAAAAGACCGCGCCCCGACGGCAATCCCGACAGGAACGGAAATATCGGAAGTGCGTCCCCTGGGCCGGGCCACCAAAGCCTTCCGGGCCAACGACCAATCCTGCCCCCTCACCACCAGCGACGCCGGCCCCCCCCCGGTGCCCTCCCCCTCGCGCCGCGTTGGACGCCGATCCCCCCCTTCTCGGTGGTGAGGTGAGAGCCGTAGCAGAGGCATCGTGATACCATTTGGAAGACTTGCCAATGAGCCCCACTGTTCCCCGATGGTCGTAACCCATCCGGCAATCCACAGGAGTACGTCGATGACCGAACGAGCCGAGATCCTGGTCAAACAGGCGCATAAGCTGTCGCCTGCTGAGCGGGTGGCGTTGGTGGACGGTATCTTGGCCAGTCTGGACGAACCGGATGCCGAGATCGATCGGTTGTGGGCAGGAGAGGCAGAGGAGCGGTTGGCTGCCTACCGTCGGGGAGAGATCCAAGCCGTGGAGCTCCACGAGGTCTTGGCGAAATACCAGACGTCGTGAAGGCCCGCTTTCTCGATGTCGCCCAGCAAGAGCTGGACGAGGCGGTTGATTACTACAACGCGTGGGATTGGATCTCTAATTTTGTAGCCCCGGATCGCGGGCAGGAGCCCGCTCCTACCTGGGTCCCCCTGCCGGGCGGCAACCCGAGCCGGGAAGACCACCCACGCAGCCCTCCCCTCCCCAGCACGCCTTTGCGTCTCTGCGTCTCTGCGCGAGCCCAATGCATTCCAGGTCGGCGACCAGTCCCGCTCTCACCGCCGATGACGCCATCCCCCCGCGCTCCTCACGCCTCACTCGGGGTTGGCGAGCCGCTCGTGGAGCGTCGGAACCGGCCAGATAGGGAATGGCACCTCGGATACGAGGGTAAGGAGATCGCGGTCTCCGGTGACCAAGGCGTCCGCCTTTGCGACCTGGGCGAGGACCAGGAAGACCTGGTCATGGGGGTCCCTGCATCGGGGGAGACCACGGCCCCGGCGGCGGCCGAGGTCGATCGTCTCCGTGGCCGGCAATAGGTCCGCCAAGAGAGCGTTGATCTCCAACTCGGTGAGGCGAAATTTCGGATAGGTGAGAACACGGAGGAGCTCACTGACCGTGGCGCGGCAAAGCAGGGGGCGTACCTGTTGGCGATGCCACGCATCGCGCAGCCAGGAGACCCGCCCGTGGAAGAGGAGAGCGGAGATCAGGATGTTGGTGTCCAGTACGACCCGCAGGCGGCGGCTCACGGCCGCCGAGCCCAGTCGATCGCCTTGGCGACATCATCTTCGGTGATCCCTAGAGACTCCAGCTTCTCCCGTACCACCTCCGCACCACCCGGAAGAACCGGGGCCAGGATGATCCGCCCAGCCTTCACCGAGACCTCGAAGTGCTCCACCCCGGGAAACTGATCCGCCACGGCCTTGGGGATGGTCACCTGATTCTTCGATGTTCGTTTTGTAAGCATGGACGATCTCCTTGCTCGTAAGAATTGCTTACAATATTACCACGTCGTTCGCACCCTCGGGCAACCTCTTCGGCGACCGCTTCCTCTTCCGACTGCGACTCGTAGTGACCAAGGACCTCCTTGACCCGCGTTTCATCCCAACCGGGTGGAAACTTGCTCTGTTTCATCTCTTCTTTCTCCGACGACGACGGCGATACGCCAACAGCGGCTTGCCGCGCAATTCGTAGGCTGTGATGACAAAGGCACTGCTGTGCTCCGGCTCTGCTACATAGATTACCCGCAAGTAGCGACCCCGAGCGAGACGGGAGGGGACGTACTTCCGCTATTTCCATTACCCGAAAAGACCGCGCCCCGACGGTGATCCCAACAGGAACGGAAATATCGGAAGTACGTCCCCTTTGATTTAACTGCATCCTCGCGCAAAGCCGCCAAGACGCGAAGAACTGCGAACGGCATTTTGGACAGGATGAACAGGATTTACAGGATGGGGGGTGGAGTCGCGTCGCCGGTGGTGGCGCTGAGCAACGGCATGGGCCGGATCATCCATGACCACGGGTAGGAGGGAACCATGCCCCCGATCCTCACCCCTTCGGCCCGGCCGCGGCGCCCTTGGCGCGGATCGCGGGCATGGCCCGCTCCTACCTGGCTCCCCCTGCCGGGTGGCAACCCGAGCCGGGAAGACCGCCCACGCCGCGCTTGGCATACCCTATACCTCTGCAAAATCTTCATGCCCTTCATGCTCTTCATGGTAGAAAAACCGAATCAATCTCTTCCGATGCCGTCCTCTGTGCTTCTGTCGTGACCCCTTGCCTTCCTGGGCCGACGATCGGGACCTACCGTGGTAAAGAAGGTGGGAATCGATGAGCCTCGTCCGTGGCTCCTGTCGTCGACACCTGCTCCTCTCCCCCTTCCCTGCCGATGGCCGACTCCTGGACTCGACGTGACCTCCTGCTCGGAGGGCTGACGCGCCTGAGGCGGCGGCTGGCGGAGGCGCCCCCGCCGCCACCCCTACCCGATCCGGTGCGCCCCCCAGGGGCACTCCCCGAGGCGAGCTTCCTCACCACCTGCGAGCGGTGCCACGCCTGCATCGAGGCGTGCCCGAACCGGGTCCTCGCACCGCTCACCGGCCGCGGCGAGGCGGTCGACGGGACCCCGCAGATGGCCTTCGTCGACGGCTACTGCGAGCGATGCCGGGCCTGCGCCGACGCCTGCCCCAGTGGTGCCCTCCAGCGCGAGGTGGAGGGCAGCGCGGCCAACCCGGGGGTCGCGGAGGTAATCGCCGACCACTGCCTCAACCAGGCCGGCTTCGCCATGTGTCTCTCCTGCCAGGAGCGCTGCCCCGAGTCCGCCATCGACCTGCGCAACCTCGGCCTGCCCACGGTGGAGGCGACCCGCTGCACCGGCTGCGGCGCCTGCGCCTTCGTCTGCCCGACCACCCCGCGGGCATTCGAGGTCATCGCCGCCGAGCGCCCGGAGCCGCCGGCCGCCGGGTGAGCACCGCGACCGCTCCCGACACCGAGGCATGGCGGCGCGTCGGGCGCGAACCTGACCCCTGGCTCCTACCCCGCGATGACCTGCTCGTACGCCTCGGTGTAGGTGGCCAAGAGGTCCCGCAGGGAGACGATCCCGACGAGGTTGCCATCCTCCACCACCGGCAGGTGACGATGGCGATACAGCTTCATCCGCTCGGTCACCGTCTGCACCCCATCGTCCGGGGAGATCGACTCCACCTTCGGGGTCATCACCTCCCCCACGTAGCACGAGTGGGCAGAGATGTCGCGGTAGACCACCCGCTTGAGGAGGTCGCGCTCGCTGAACATCCCCACCGGCATCCCACCCTCGGTGACCACCACCGCACCGATGTTGTGGCCCGCCATCCGCGCGGTCACCTCGAAGAGGATTTCGTCACGCTCCGCGGTGTATACCTGGGTGGACATGATCTCCCGAACCGTCTTATCGAGCATGGCGTGCCTCAAGCAGGGTGATTAACCGACTGACACATATGTGACTCACAAAGTACCATTCACCGAAAAGCACCGCAACGACTCCCATGGACCCCACCGCCCCAATCCACGCCCGTCTCATGGGCAGAGCCATCGCCGTCTGCCGCGACGGCATCACCGCCGGCCAGACCCCCTTCGGCTGCGTCATCGCCCGCGACGGTGAGGTGGTCGCAAGCGCCCACAACACCGTCTGGCTGGACACCGACATCACCGCCCACGCCGAGGTCAACGCGATCCGCGCCGCCTGCCGGGCGCTGGACACTGTCGACCTCACCGGCTGCGACCTCTACACCACCTGCGAGCCGTGCCCCATGTGCCTCGCCGCGAGCCACTGGGCGCGAATCCGCACCCTCTACTACGGCGCCACCATCGCCGACGCCGCCGCCGCCGGCTTCCACGAGCTCCACCTCCCCGCAGCGGCGCTCGCCCGCCAGGGCGGCAGCCCCCTGGTCGTAGTAGCCGACATCGAACGCGACGCCTGCCGTGCCCTCTTCGAGACATGGCAGAACGGCCCGGGAGCGCGGAGCTACTGACGGGGAACGGTCGTTGTCAAAGAAGATGTCGTCTTTACGGGCTTCTCTCCCTTCCTGTAAATCCTGTCGAAAAGGCATTCCCGCAAGGTCTCTCGGACCGGCACCGCAGCCCCCTACCCGAGCCGGCTCCACGGATCGCCGCCCGAAAAGATCTGCGTCGATCTGCGTTGATCTGCGGATACCCCTTGCCGGCCCGCCGAGCCGGTGGGGCCGATGGCCCCAGGTCGCGGGTGCAACCCGCTCCTACCGGTCTGTGAACGGCGGGACGCGAAGGGAACGCGACGGGGGGAGAGGTACGGAGGGTGAGCCGGAGATGGCGTTCACAACACGGTGCTCAGCCGCAAACCGTCACTCTGCGAAGCAGAGCCTCACGCCCTCTTCCCACCCTGGCAGTCGGACGCCGAAGGTCTCGGCGAGGCGGGCGCAGTCCAACCGCGAGCTTGCCGGTCGGGCCGCCGGCGTCGGGTACGCGGTAGTGGCAATAGGCAGCAACCTCGCGAGCCTCCCATCCCCTCCCCCTGCCACCGCGAGGAGCTCGCGGGCGAAGCCGTACCACGAGGTCGCACCACCGCAGGCGAGGTGGTAACAGCCAGCCCGCTCACCGATGTAGCCCGCCGGGTTATCGCGACCGGCGGCGAGGATCGCCGCGGTCGCCCCGGCGATCCACCGGGCCCAGGTCGGGGCTCCGAGCTGGTCGTCGACGATCTTCAGCTCGTCGCGCTCACGGGCCAGGCGCAGGATGGTACGCGGGAAATTGGCCCCGCGGGCGGCGTAGACCCAGCTCGTGCGCAGGATGAGGTAGGTACCGTCCACCGCGGCCACCGCCTGCTCGCCGGCGAGCTTGGAGCGACCGTAGGCGTTGATCGGCGCCACCGAGTCACTCTCCGTGTAGGGTGCCTCTTGGGTGCCGTCGAAGACGTAATCGGTGGAGTAGTGAATGAGGGCGGCGCCGCACCGGGCGGCCTCCTCCGCGAGGACACCGGGGGCGTCGCCGTTGATCCGGATGGCCTCTGCCTCCTGCGCCTCGGCGCGATCGACCGCGGTGTAGGCGGCTGCATTGACCACCACGGCCGGCCGCGCCTCGGCCACCGCCCGGCGCACCGCCGCGAGGTCGGAGAGATCGAGGGTCGCGTGATCGAGGGCAATCACCTCGCCCAGCGGCGCGAGACAGCGGACCAGCTCCCACCCCACTTGGCCCTGGCTACCGGTAATCAGGATGCGCATGGGGAGGCTCGATTCGCTCGTCAGAGGTTAGGGGGACTCGGGGGGGTGCAACCCCCTCCTACTCCGGCAACTCCTCCTCCGTGCTACACAGGAGCGGGTGGTGCTGATCCTTGCGCGACAGGACTGGCTCGGTGATCGGCCAGTGGACGTCGATCTGCGGATCGGACCAGAGGATGCCGCGCTCGTCCTCGGGGTCGTAGTAATCGGTGCACTGGTAGACCACCTCGGCCATGTCGGAGGTGACGCAGAAGCCGTGGGCGAAGCCGGGGGGGATGTAGAGGAGGCGCCGGTTTTCTGCTGAGAGGACCGCACCAGCCCACTCGCCGAAGTGGGGTGAGGCGCGACGGATGTCCACTGCCACGTCGAAGATCTCCCCCACCACCGCGCGCACGAGCTTCCCCTGAGGGTGGCGAAGCTGGTAGTGGAGGCCGCGCAGGACGCGCAGGGCGGAGCGCGAGTGGTTCTCCTGGACGAAGTCGACGTCGACCCCGGCGGCGCGGTACTTCTCCCGCTGGTAGACCTCCATGAAGAAGCCGCGAGCGTCTCCGAAGAGCTCGGGCTCGATCTCGATGACCCCGGGGAGCTGAGTCTCACGAAAGTTCATCCCCACCCTCCTTCCTTCTCCGCCAATAGGTCGCGCAGGTAGTCGGCGTACTCCCCCTTGCCCATCGCCTCGGCCAGACCGCCGAGCTGGGCATCGTCGATGAATCCCTGGTGCCAGGCGATCTCCTCGATACACCCCACCTTCAGCCCTTGGCGGTGCTCGATCGCCTCGATGAAATCGGAGGCGGCGAGGAGCGACGAGTGGGTGCCGGCATCGAGCCAGGCGATACCACGTCCGAACGCCTCCACGTGGAGCTCGTTCCGTTCGAGGTAAACTTGGTTGAGATCGGTAATCTCCAGCTCGCCGCGTGCCGACGGGGTGAGGCCTGCGGCGTACTCCACCACCCGGCGGTCGTAGAAGTAGAGACCGGGGACGGCATAGCGTGACCGTGGCCGCGCCGGCTTCTCCTCCAGGGAGATCGCCCGCCCGTGCTTGTCGAACTCCACCACCCCGTAGCGGCGCGGGTCGCGTACCCGGTAGGCGAAGATCACCGCCCCCGAGGTGAGACGTGCGGCGTTCGAGAGGATCGGGCCGAGGTCATTACCGTAGAGGACGTTATCGCCAAGGACGAGGGCGACGGCGTCGTCGCCGATGAAGTCGCGACCGAGGATGAAGGCCTGAGCGAGCCCCTCGGGACGCGGTTGCGCGCAGTAGCTGAGCTCCAGCCCGAGTTGGTGGCCGTCACCGAAGAGACGCTGGAAGAGGGGGAGGTCGTGGGGGGTGGAGATGATCAGGATCTCCCGGATCCCCGCCAACATGAGGGCGGAGAGCGGGTAGTAGACCATCGGCTTGTCGTAGACCGGCAGGAGCTGCTTGGAGACCGCAAGGGTCACCGGATGCAACCGCGTTCCGGAACCCCCGGCGAGGATGATCCCCTTCATGCCATTCTCCCCTCGAACACAACTCCGACAAGGTCGAGCTCAGGTCTTGAACTATGAGGTCGCTACCGACGGCAACGAGCTATCGCCCTCCCCCTCAAACATCACCACCCCCGACGCCATAGCCCCAAAAGTGGGCCGCAAGAAAAGACACAAGAAACGATGTTTTCAACAAGTTAGAAAAGAACCACGAACCCGAGCCCGCAGCCTACCATCCATTCCCTATCGACATGTATCCCTAATAACTACAGTAGGCGGAGGGCAGAGGGCCTGGTAGGAGGGGCTTGTACCCCCGATCAGGGAGGCACGGTGTCTCGGGTAGTGAGCCGGGGAACGGCAGGGGCCTGGAAGGCGGGATTCACCGCGAAGGGCGCGACGGGCGCGAAGAGCAGGAAAGAACTGCCATTACAACAGCATTCTCGCGCGAAGCCGCCAAGACGCGAAGAGCTGCAACCGCATCTCGCGCAGAGACGCTGGGGCGCTTCGAGCATGCGAAGAGGATCAGCGGAAATCACGATCGGCGAGAAACTCGGTGCGTCCACGGAGGCGTGAGGAAAGGGAACACGAAAACACGAAACCTTAAAAACACGAAAGAATTCAAGCGGTTGTCTTTCGTGTTTTCCCCCTTTCGTGCTTTCGTGTTCCCACGGCGTCGGGGGGAGAGTGAGCGTTGAATACTGTTTCCGCTGATCCTCAGAGACGCAGGGGCGCGGAGAGCACGCGAAGGGTGATGGGGGGGTAGGCGGGCTCGGGTCGGGCGCGGCGAAGGGGGTGCGGAGGTAGCTGGGCGCCGGGCAGTGGCTATTCGGCGCCAGACTGACACCGCGATTGACGCGGTGCAGCCCGACGCGATAGTTTTCATGCCTCGCATCGGAGGGATGTGAGATCGACTGGCCATTGAGGGGAGGCCATGCGACAGGAGTCGCGGTGATGGAGGCAAGGATGGCGTGTGTGGTGAGGGTCTCATTCTCGGTGGCTGCCCATGGGACGGCGGTACGCATCGAAAATCCACGCGCAGCCTCCTACCGACGATCGGGATACGGAGACGCCCGGACCTTCCCAACTCAGCCCGACCGTGGTGCCCGAACCCCTCTTGCTCCTATCGGTGATGGTGCCGTTTTTGGCGCGCACCCGATGGCGCCGGCGAGCTGCTAGCCCCCTTCTTCCTTGCCGGTCCAGGATGGACCGCCGGGCCAGGAGGGCCCGGCAAGGAGGGGTCCCGCCGTCCCCCACTCCGGGTGGGGGACGGCGGTCGACCACGCCTGGTGCTCAACCCAGCAGTGAGCTCACGAGCCGTTGGAGGCCGTCGGCGAGGGCGGTAGTGGGGTGCCAGCCGAGGACATTCTGGGCATGGGCGATGACCGCGCACGAGTGGCGGATGTCGCCGGGGCGGGCAGGGCCGTATTGAGGATGGGGCTCTTCCCCCCGTAGGCGGTAGAGGGTGGTGAGGAGCTGGTTGAGGGTAATGGCGTGGCCGGTGCCGACGTTGAAGCGGCCGCCGGCAGCGGCGTCGGTGGTGATGGCGCGGAGGTTCGCATCCACCACGTCGGCGACATAGACGAAGTCACGGGTCTGTTCACCGTCGCCGAGAATGGTGGGGGTGGTGCCGGCGAGGAGGTGGTCGACGAGGATGGAGATGACCCCACTGTAGGGCGACGAGGGGTCTTGTCGCGGACCAAAGACGTTGAAGTAGCGGAGCGAGACGGTATGCAGGCCGTGGAGGTGGTGGTACGCGGCCAGGGCGTGCTCCGAGGCAAGCTTGTCCACGGCGTAGGGGGAGAGGGGGCCTACCGCGGACGTTTCGTCCTTGGGCAACCCCGGCAGGTCGCCGTAGGCGGCGGCGGAGGCGGCGAAGACGAGACGCGGTGCGCCGTGGTGGCGGGCCGCTTCCAAGAGATTGAGGGTGCCTCCGTAGTTGATCCGCTGGCTGGCGAGGGGGTCCTCGATGGTCTTTGGGACCGAGGCGATGGCCGCCTCGTGGAAGATCCAGTCGACCCCCTCGACACACCTTTCCACCGTGGCGTAGTCCTCCACCCCGCCACGGACGACCTCCAGGCTCGGGTGGTCCGGGAGGTTCTCTGCCTTGCCGGTGGAAAAGTCGTCGAGGACGCGAACCCGATGGCCCTCCGCGAGGAGCCGCTCGACGATGTGCGAGCCGATGAACCCGGCGCCGCCGGTGACCAGGGTGTTCATGGGAGGCCTCTTGTCGGGAACGGGGCGGAGCGGGACGTGGACGGCCTCACGCGTGGGCCGCGGGACCGTGCTGCGGGAAGGGTTCGGTCTTGCGGTGACCGTCTACGCGCCGGTGGCGGTGACGCCTGTCCGCCGGGAGAGCCACCGCTGCACCGCCATAATGACGCCATTCTCCGTTAAGAGGATCACGAAGGCGGCGATGAAGACGATCCAGCCGGCGAAGGAGTGAAAGAACCCCTCGGCCGCCTTGATCGACCAGTAGTGAGCGAGCATGCCGGTGCCGCCGATGCGGAAGGCGTTGGTAAGCACCGCGATGGGGATGGCCGACGCCACCAAGATGGCGCGCGGGACGAACCGCTTCTGGGCGATGTAGGCAAAGATGTAGGCGACGGTGATGAGCGACACCAGGGAGGTGATGCCGCTGCACGCCTCGGCGACCTCGAGCTGGGTGTAGGTGAGGTTGATGATGTTGCCCTCCCGATACACCGGCAGGGCGAAGAGCTGCATGAAGTCGACCGCCAACCGCGAGGAGAGGATCTGCAAGCTGAAGGAGAGGTTGCGGTAGATCACCCCGGGGATGGGGATCATCAGGAAGAAGAGAGAGATGGGAAAGGCGAGGCGCCGGGTGATGGCGTTGCCGAAGTGGGTCCAGACCAACCCCAGGAGCAGCGCCGCGACCCCCACCTGCATGGTGAAGCGCTCCGCCGCCACCGTGCCGATCCCGAAGATCGCCGCGGCCACGAGGAGGAAGGCAAACCCCTGGCGCGAGAAGCGCACCGGCATGACCGCCAGCTCCTTGCGCCACTCCCAGATGAAGTAGCCGGCGATCAGCGGCATGAGCGGCGCGTGGGTGTACGCCTCGTTGCCGGTGCGGATCCAGTAGTGAACGGTGAGCTCCCACAGGGGCGCGGCGAGGACGCCCAGGAGGAGCAGAAGGCCGCCGAGAACGGCGATATCGCCCGGCCCGATGCCGGTGCGGCCCAGGGTGGGGAGAAGGTGGGTCGGGGATGAAGCGTCAGCCATAACAGAACGACGGAAAGGGGAGGCGTGCGCGAGACAAAGGGTTACACACGGCACGCTACAACCGCACGGAGGGACTCACAAATGAGCCGATGCCAGCGTATCGACACGGGTCGGCTCGAAGTCAACCGGGGGTGCACCCGCGGCCCCGGGGGCGGGTCCCCTGGCGCTGCCGGGCAGAGTAGTATGCGGCCCATGATTCGACGCCTGCTCCCTACCTTGGTGGCCGCCCTCCTTCTTGCAGCTCCCGACGCCCACGCGACCCATGTGGACGGGATCGTCGCCATCGTCAATGACGAGGTAATCACCCAGAGCCAGCTCGAAGATCTGAAGATGCCCCTGGGCAACAAGGGGTTCATCACCTATCGCGACGCCACCGACCCGAAGGTCCGCGCGCGCCTCCTGGAGCGGTTGATCGACAAGAAGCTCCAGCTCCAGCGGGCCCGGAAGTTGGGGATCATGGTCTCCGAGGCGGACGTCAACGGCGCGATTACCGATGTGCGCTCGCGCAACAAGATGAGCGAGCAGGAGCTAGCCGCCTCCCTCGGGGAGCAGGGGCTCACCATGGCGGACTACCGCCAGCAGATCCGCGAGCAGATGACCATCGCCCGCCTCGTCCACCGCGAGGTGCGCTCACGCATCGTGATCAACGACGAGGAGGCGATGGCGTACTACAAGAGCCACCCTGACCTCTTCACCGCCCCGGAGCGGCGCACCATCTGCCGCATCTTCTTCCGCTACGACGCGGCGTGGGAGGAGGCGCGCAAGGGCAAGGCAAAGGATCGGATCACCGCCGCCATCGACCAGATCAAGCGCGGCGTCCCCTTCGAGGAGGTGGCCAAGGCGTTCTCCGAGGGGCCCACCGCCGGCCAGGGCGGGCTACTGGGCAGCTTCAAACAGGGGGAGATGCAACCGGAGCTCGACCGCTACGCCTTCGGCCTCAAGGAGCGCGAGGTCTCTGAGCTGATCCGCACCACCGACGGCTACTCGCTGCTTTACGTAAAGAAGATCGCCACCGGCGACACCCGCCCCTTCGTCGACGTAGAGGACGACATCATCCTCCAGCTCCAGTCGAACCGCATGGCCGAGCAGTACGACCAGTGGATGAAGGAGCTCCACGATCAGGCGTTCGTGGATATCAAACAGCAGTAATGCGCCTCGACAAGTTTCTCAAGGTGGCGCGAATCGTGAAGCGTCGCACCCTGGCGCGGGAGCTGTGCGACGACGAGGCGGTGATGGTAAACGGCGTGGTCGCGAAGGCGGGGAGGACGGTTCAGGTGGGTGACCGGGTGGAGGTACGAACCGTCCGCCAGCACCTCCAGCTCACCGTCCTTGCGGTACCGGACCGGGGGGTGCGCAAGGCCGAAGCCGCCGACCTCTACCAAATTGACCGGGTGGAGCCGGTGGCGGAGGAGTGGTAGCAGGGCCACAATGGCGCCCGCGTCGCAGCCTCGCGGCGCCGTAATCAACAACCTTGGGGCCCACGAAAACCCGGAGTATTTTTCGCGCCCTTGGAGGAGGGAACCATGCACCGCGTCCACCCGATCCACCCCACCCGTCTGCTCATCGCCGTCGCCCTGGCGGCGGCCGCGGCGTGCTCCAGCGTCACCCAGGATCTGTTGAAGATCCCCCTGCTCACCACCGAGGTCTCGGTGGTGGACGAGGCGGGCCAGCCGGTGGCCGGTGCCGTGGTCCAGGTGGTGAACGGCGAGCAGACCACCACCGACAGCGACGGCCACGCCACCGTCCACTTCGGCAGCCTCGGCGTCTTCACCGTGCGGGTGAGCGCCGCCGACCGGGGGAACGCCACCTTCGCGGCCACCATGCCGCTCGATCGCGCCAAGGTGCGCACCATCCGCCTGGTGAAGCAGCAGGACATCAACATCAACGTGGCCGGCCTCGGCAACCTCATGGGGGGGATGATGCAGGGGTTCTACCCCCTCATGTTCCAGTCGCTCTTCGCGGCCAACGGCTACAGCATGGAGATGAGCCGCTACCAGCCCGGCGAGTGGACCGAGTGGCAGCTCACCACCGGCGGCAAGGACGACAAACCGGTGGCGATGCGCAAGGCGTGTCTCAAGCGGCTCGCCAACGGCAACGAGTGGTGGCAGATCCGCATCCCCGGCGACCAGCCGGACGAGACCATGGTGTTGGAGGTCCTGTTCAGCAAGGAGAAACGCTCCATCCGTCGCATGCGCCAGCGGATCGGTAAGGGTGATGCGAAGGAGATGCCGGTCACCGAGAGCTGGTACACCGCCCCGGCGAAGCTCACCCCCGAGTCGGTCGAGGGGAGCATCACCCACCGCTCGGTGAAGGTGACCGTCCCCGCGGGGCGCTTCACCGCCGATCTGTTGGAGTTCGCCGCCGGTGTGGGTGAGGGGAGCCTGCACCTGTGGCGCGCCAAGGGGGTGCCGGGCGACGTGGTGAAGAGTGATGTAACCGACGCCGACGGCCAGGTGGGATGGGCCACCCTCCTCACCGCCTACGGAAAGGGGGCAACGACGGAGCTCGGATCGTACTAACC
>CAZRGD010000031.1:0-13699 GCA_964599505.1 uncultured Nitrospirota bacterium
AGAAATGTTGCAATGAAAGAGCTGACCCCAAAACCTGCGGCGACCTTCGGCGGCGTTAGCCATTCGACCGCAAGCTGTTGCGCAGGATTGCGTAGCCGAGGAGGCCGGAGGCGAGGGAGCCGACGATGATGCCGATCCGCTCATCGAAGATGAGGTTGACGCCGCTCTCCTCGAAGGCGAGGGAGGCGATGAAGAGGCTCATGGTGAAGCCGATGCCGCAGAGGACCGAGGTGCCGTAAAAGGCGGTCCAGGAGCACCCCTTGGGGAGCTCGGCGACGCCCATCTTGATCCCCAGCCAACAGAGGCCGAAGACGCCGACCTGCTTCCCGACGAAGAGGCCCACCGCGATCCCGAGGGGGACACCGTGGAGAAGGGCACCCACGGTAACGCCGTGGAGGTTGATCCCGGCGTTGCAGAAGGCAAAGAAGGGGAGGATGAAGAAGGCGACCGCCGCGTGCAGGTCGTGCTCCAAAGACCTGACCGGTGACCCACCGGGTGCACCCTCGGCGCTCATCGGGATGGCCATGGCGAGGATTACCCCGGCGAGGGTGGCGTGGACCCCGGACTTCAGCATCGCCACCCACATCACCGCGCCCACAAGGAGGTAGTAGCCCCGCCTCCCCACCCCTCGCCGGTTGAGGACGAACAAGACGGCGCAGGAGAGAGCCGCCACCGCGAGGGCACCGTAAGAGATCTTGCTGGTGTAGAAGAGGGCGATGATGATGATCGCGCCGAGGTCGTCGAAGATGGCCAGGGAGGTGAGAAAGATCTTCAGACTCGCCGGGACCCGGGACCCGAGCAGAGAGAGCACCCCGAGGGCGAAGGCGATGTCGGTGGCCGCCGGGATCGCCCACCCCTGCATGGCGGTGGCGTCGCCGGCATTGAGGAGGATGTAGCAGGCGGCCGGGATCGCCATCCCGCCGAGGGCGCCGAGGGCCGGGAGGGCGACCTGCCTTGCGCTGGCGAGCTCGCCTTCGAGGAGCTCGCGTTTCAACTCCAGGCCGACGAGCAGGAAGAAGATCGCCATGAGGCCATCGTTGACCCAGAGGAGTAGCGGCTTGGCGATCTCCAGCCCACCCACCCGGACCGCCACCGGGGTATCGATGAGGAGCTGGTAGAGGGGGTGGAGAGGGGAGTTCGCCAGGACCATCGCGAAGACAGCAGCGGCGACCAGGAGGATGCCGCCCGCGGACTCCTGCTGCAGGAACCGGGCGATGGGGGTGGTGTTGTTGTTCGGAATCATCGAGTCGTCCGTCAATCGCACGAGGAGTCTGTCGAACTTTGGCGATCGTGGCGAGGGAGCGAGGTGATCAGTTGCAATGGACTCCTGATCACGACAAATACCTATTCTCGTAGCTCATGATCGACGACGGGCAATCGGAAGGATGGCAAGATTTTGGGAGGAGGGAATACCGCCAACAGGGACGAGGGAACCACGCGGTGGTCACGGTGCAAGCCTGGTAGGCGATTTCGCCACAGAGGACACAGAGGGCACAGAGAAGGGCAAAGGAAAGGTGCTTTCCTCCTCTTAGGCCTCGCAATGGATCGCCACGGGGTTGCCGTGAAAGAGGACGGCGCAAACGCGTGTTGTTTTCTGATGTAGTTCTCTGTGCCCTCTGTGTTCTCTGTGGCGAAAATCCCTTCCGGGAGCCCCCCACCTTCCGGCCGAGGAGTGGAGCGACGCCCTACCTGAAAACGCCAATTCCCTCTCTCCTATGTGAATTAGGATGCCGGTCGCCATGCTCAACCTCTTGCTTTCCAGACGAAGCAGGCTGTCCGTCATGAGCGGAGGGGGATAGGCAGTTCACGAAAACGGCCCCCCACCCGCGCGGGTGGGAGGCCGTTTTTATCACACCGGTGGCGCGTGGCCACCGACCGCCGCTATTTCGCGCCCGGCTTGATGGTGTCGAAGATCGCCTCCATGTCCACCTGATCGGCGGGCACCGAGCCCATCTTCTCCTTCACCATCGCCACCTGGTCCTCGTAGGTCGGACGGGTGGTCTCGTAGAGGATCCCCATGGGGAGCCTGTCCTGCATTCCCTCCTCGGAGAGCTTCCAGGCGGCGATCTTGTCGGAGGTGTCGTGGTCCTCCGCGATCTCCACCATCCGCCCCTTCCAATACTCGAAGGTCTCCAGCTTGTTGAAGGTGACGCACGGGGAGAGGACGTTGATGAAGGAGAAGCCGCGGTGCTTCATTCCTGCCTCGATCATCTGCATCACGTGCTTCGGCTTCCCGGAGAAGGACTGGGCGACGAAGGTGGCGCCGTTGGCCACCGCCAGGCCGAGGACGTTCATCGGCTCATCGACATTGCCCACCGGGGAGAGGCTGCCGGGGTAGCCGACCCGCGAGGTAGGGGAACACTGGTTCTTCGTCAGCCCGTAGGTGTGGTTGTCCATGACGATGGCGGTGAGGTCGAAGTTGCGTCGCATCGCCGGGGGGAAGTGGTTGCCGCCGATGGAGAAGCAGTCGCCGTCGCCCATGGTGACCAGGACGTCGAGCTCGGGGTGGGAAATCTTGATCCCTACCGAGATCGGCAGCGCCCGACCGTGGAGGGTGTGGAAGCCGTACGGCCCCATCCACAGGGGCAGGCGTGAGGAGCAGCCGATCCCGGAGACGATGACGGTGCGCTCGGCGTCGAGCTGGTTGGTGGAGAAGGCGCGCGCCAGGGCATTGGTGACGCCAAAGTCACCGCAGCCGGGGCACCAGCGCGACGGAATGTCGCTGGAGTACGCCTTCGGCTTGAGCTTCTCTTCCAGAATATTCTGAATCATGGGGTATCTCCGGCGCCGGGGTGCCCCGGCGCGATGGGCGTGAATGGGTGCGCTGACTACGCGTAGAGCTCCTTCACCCGGGCGACGATCTCCGCGGGGATGAAGGGCTCGCCCCGGTAGATGTCCTGGCGGATGCAGTCGATGCCGGTGGCGGCACGGATGAGCTGGGCGAACTGCCCCTGATAGTTGGCCTCGGGCAGCACCACCTTGTCACAGCGGGCGGCGAAGGCCTCCACCGCCTTGGTGGGCACGGGATAGAGGAGCTTCGGGTAGAGGGCGGCGACCTCCATCCCCTCGGCGAGCATCCGCGCCATCGCCTCGCGCACGGCGTTCTGGGTCAGCCCCCAGGAGATGATCCCGACCTTCGCCTTCTCCGGACCCTGGGAGATGCACTCGATGTCGTCTTCGATGTTGTCAATCTTGCGCCACCGCTTCTCGTCCATGGTGATGCACGCCTCGACCGAGGTGCGCGGGGCGCTGTTCGCCTGGTGTTGTAGGCCGGTGGCGCAGTAGGTACCGCCGGGGTCGCCGGGGTGTGACATGGGGGAGATGCCCGAGTCGGTGAGCTGGTAGCGCTGGTACCGCTCCTCGCTGCCGTTGGCCTGGTAGCGGAGGCGGTCGATGATTTCGATCTTCGACAGGTCCGGCCGCGGGATCGCCTCCACCTGCAAGGAGAGGGCGGCGTCGGAGAGGATGAAGACCGGCATCTGGTACTTCTCCGCCAGGTTGAAGGCGTCGATGGTGCGGTAGAAGCAGTCCTCTACGTTGGAGGCGGCGAGCACCGCCCGCGGGGTGTCGCCGTGGACCGCGTGGGCGCACATGAAAAGGTCGGACTGCTCGTGCTTCGTGGGCATGCCGGTGGAGGGGCCGCCGCGCTGGACGTCGGCGACCACCAGGGGGATCTCCGCCATGGAGGCCAGGCCGATCATCTCGCTCTTCAGGTCGATCCCCGGCCCGGAGGTGCAGGTCATCGCCTTGGTGCCGGCAAACGACGCGCCGATGGTGGAGGCGACACCGGCGATCTCGTCCTCCGCCTGGTAGACGTAGCCATCGCCCTTGGGAAAGATCTTCGAGGCGGCGATCCCGACGCTGGTCGCCGGGGTGATTGGGTAGGCGCCGAGGTAGCGGCAGCCGGCGGCCATCGCCCCAAGGGCGATCGCCTGGTTGCCCTCGACGATGATCACCTCTTTCGCCTCACGCGCCTCCGGGAAGGTGTAGGTCGGGTCCTTGCCGTAGTGCTCGCGCACATGGGCGGCGCCTGCCTCCAGAGCGGCGTAGTTCTGGTCGACGATCGCCTGCGACTTCTTGATGAACTTGTCGTGGATCGACTTCTTCAGCGACTCCACCGGGAAGCCAAAGAGCTCGCACACGGCGCCCATGGCGACCATGTTCTTGGAGATGTACGCCTTGAGCTCCTGCTTGGCGATGTGGCTCATGGGGACGGCGTAGCAGTCGACCCCCGGGTGCTCTTCGATCTCGAACTCGTCGGGGCCGTCGTAGACCAGCACCTTGCCCGGCGTAAGCAGCCGCTTGTTGATCTGGTACGCCTCCTCGTTGAAGCAGACGACGATGTTGAAGCCGTCCCCCTGAGAGAGGATCTCCTCGTCCGAAAAACGGACCTGAGAGAGGGCGTAACCCCCCTTGATCTCGGCCGGGAAGGACTTGAAGGTCATCACCTCGAAGCCGGCGCTGGCGGCGGACTGCATGAGGAAGTCACCGGAGCTGATGACGCCCTCACCACCTTCTCCACCGATGCGGATCGCAATGTCGATTGCCAAGGCTGATTCTCCTGTGGGGGGTTAGAGATCGATTGAGAAACGCGGCATTTTCCACAAATCGGGTTGTCTCCGCCAGTCCGGGCTGGTAGCGGATCAGTCGTCCTCGGCGTCGGGGAGGAGCTTTTCCCAGTCGCGAGCGTCCGCCTTGCCGCCCCACGGGGGGGTGCCGTAGAAGAGAACATCGGTGGTGGTGGCACCGTCGAACCGCGCCCCCTTGATGTCGACCTTTCTGAGGTCGCAGCCGGAGAGGTTGGCGCCCGAGAGGTCGGCACCGGCAAGGCTGGCGCCGTTGAGGTTCGAGCCGGCGAGATCGGCGCCCACCAGCCGCGCACCGGAGAGGTCGGCCCCGAGGAGGCTCACCGAGCGCAGCGTGGCCCCCGACAGATCGGCCTCGGCGAGCTCCGCCTCACCGAAGTCGGCGCCGCTCAGGTTGGCCTCGACGAGGACCACCCGCTGCATCCGCGCCCGCTGGAAGAAGGCACCCTCCGCCCGGATTGCCCGCAGGCTCGTCCCCTCCATATACGCCTCGGCGGCGAAGCACCCCTCGAGGTTGCCGCCGTCGAGGATCGCCCCCTCCATGTGAGCGGCGGTGAGGGTCGTGTCGGAGAGGTCAACGCCGGGGATCTTGGCGCCGGCGAGGTCGATCCACGCCAGGTCGAGGTCGGCGAGGGGCTCGCCGCGGCCGTGGGTTGCGAGGCACTCTTCGGGTTTCATCGTCTGCTCCTGGGAGTGATAGAGTCCGCCGCGGCCGCACCGGCCGCCGGAGCCGATGATCCTAGGGAGCCTGCCCGGGTGTAGACAATGTCGCCATGAAGGTCATCCGCGCCGCCCATCTCCTCCGTGAGGCCCTCCATGGGCCGCGCCACGCGAGCCACTCCATCGCCCTGGTACCGACCATGGGCGCCTATCACGACGGCCACCTCGCCCTCATCCGCGAGGCGAAGATGGAGCATCACCAGGTGGTCGTCTCGCTGTTCGTGAACCCCACCCAGTTCAACGACCCCAACGATCTGGAGGCGTACCCGCGCGACCTGGTGGCGGATATGGAGATGGCGGAGCAGGCGGGGGCGGACATCCTCTTCGTCCCCGAGGTCGAGGAGATCTACCCGGCCGGCTTCGACACCCAGGTGGTGGTGGGGCGGGTGGCGGAGCCGTTCGAGGGGGCGCACCGGCCGGGCCACTTCGACGGTGTCGCCACGGTGGTCACCAAGCTGCTGAACATCGTCCAGCCGCACGCCGCCTACTTCGGCCTCAAGGACTACCAGCAGACCCTGGTGGTCCGCCGCCTGGTGGTCGACCTCGACCTCGACGTGGAGATCGTCGCCCTGCCCACGGTGCGCGAGCCGGACGGCCTGGCCATGAGCTCGCGCAACCAGCGCCTCGCGCCGGCGGCGCGGGAGCGGGCGGCGAGCCTCTACCGGGTCTTGTGTGACACCCGCGAGCAGCTCCTCGCCCTTGCCCCGGGCGATGCGGTCGCCCCCGTCCTCGCCGCGGGGCGGGCGGCGCTGGAGGAGGCGGGGCTGACGGTGGAGTACCTCGCCGCCGCCCACCCGGAGACCCTGGAGTTGGTGGAGGCGGCGGGGGAGACGGTGGTCCTCCTGGCGGCGGTGGTCTGCGACGGGGTGCGGCTGATCGACAACGTCGAGGTGGCGCACCGCCGTGAGGAGGCGGCGTGAGCCTGGAGGTGGTCCTCGCGGCGAACGCCGCCAAGCCCAACGAGTACCCGGACGACGGCCTCCCGGAGGTCGCCTTCGCCGGCCGCTCCAACGTCGGCAAGAGCTCGCTCATCAACGCCCTCCTCGGCCGCCGCCGCTTCGCCCGCACCTCCAACACCCCGGGCCGTACCCAGCGGCTCCACTTCTACCGCGTCGACGACCGCTACTACCTCGTCGACCTCCCCGGCTACGGCTTCGCCAAGGTACCGCTGGCGGTGAAGGCCGCCTGGGGACCGATGGTCCGCACCTACCTCGGGACCCGCGGCCCCCTGGCGGGGGTGGTGCAGGTGGTGGACCTGCGCCACCCCCCCTCCCGCGAGGACGCCCAGCTCGCCGACTGGCTGAGCGAGTACCGCATCCGCCACTGGGTGGTGGCGACCAAAGCGGACAAGATCTCCCGCGGCAAGCGGCCCGCCCACCTCGCCGCGGTGGCCAAGGGGCTCGGCCTCGACCCGGCAGCGCGCGAGCGGCTGTTTGTCGTCTCCGCGGTGAAGCGCGACGGCATCGAGGCGGTGTGGGCGGCGATCGCTGTGGCGATCGCCGAAGGGGGCAGCAACCCTGGGGCCCCGGTGTCACCGGGGTGAATGGGACGCTCTGTTGAGAACGGGAGGGGGGAGGTCGCATCGGTCGACATTGACCAGCCTTGGTCAAGGGCCTACATTTTGGGGAGTCGAGGAGTCATCTCATGGGCACGACGATCTACAACCTCTACGAGGCGAAGACCTCCCTCTCCCGGCTCGTGGACCGTGCGGCGCGGGGGGAGGAGATCGTGATCGCCAAGGCCGGCGTCCCCCTCGCGAAGCTGGTACCGGCAGGGGGCCGGGGGAGACGACGCAAGCCTGGCGCCTGGGCGGGCCAGATTTTCATCGCCGATGACTTCGACGATCCCCTGCCCGAGGAGGTGCAGGCCGCCTTCGAGGGGGGTGGGTGAGGCCGCTCCTCCTCGATACCCACTGCTTCCTCTGGTGGCAGGCGGATGATCCCCACCTCCCCACCGCGGTGCGGGAGGTGGTGACCACTGCGGACGTGGTCTTCGTGAGCGTGGTCACCGCCTGGGAGGTGGCGATCAAGGCGGCTCTGGGTCGCCTCCGCCTCCCGGCCTCGGTGGAGGTAGGGGTGGAGATGGGCGGCTTCGAGCGGCTGCTGATCACCTTTGCCCATGCCGAGGCGGTGGGACGTCTGCCCAACCACCACCGCGACCCCTTCGACCGGATGCTCGTCGCCCAGGCCCGGAGCGAGGGGCTGACCCTGGTGACCCACGATCAAGCGTTCGCCGCCTACGACGTGGAGATTCTGTGGAGCTAGGAGCCTGTCGAGGGATCGCCATCGCTATCGGGATCGAAATCGTCTGTACCCTCGCCATAGACCCCATGCTCCTCACGAACCTGGGAGCCTCTGTTGCCGAGACGGTTGAGCAGAGTCATGACTCGTCGATTTCGATAGCGATCCCGATTTCGATCTTGGTGGCCCCAAATGTTCCTCTGCGTCTTGGCATCCCCTGCTGAAGACCACGCCCCGCGGTCGGTTGGCGGGGAGAGGTGGGGAACGTAAAGTCTTTCGCCATCGTGGCTGAGATCTACCTCATCGACGGCAGCTACTACCTGCACCGCGCCTTTCACGCGCAGATGGGGCTCGCCACCTCGACCGGCATCCCCACCAACGCCACCTTTCTCTTCGCGCGCATGCTCCTCAAGCTCCTCAAGGAGCGACGGCCGGAGGGGGTGGTGATGGTCTTCGACGCGAAGGGCAAGACCTTCCGCTCCGACCTCTACCCCGAGTACAAGGCGCACCGGCCGCCCATGGCCGACGAGCTGCGGGTGCAGATCCCGTATATCCACCGGCTGGTGGAGGCCCTCGGGATCCCCCTGGTCTCTATCGCCGGGGTGGAGGCGGACGATGTCCTCGGCACCCTCGCCCGCCGCACCGTGGCCGACGGCGACACCGCGGTCCTGGTGACCCGCGACAAGGACCTGATGCAGCTCGTCGGCGATGGGATCCGGATGTGGGACTCGATGAAGGAGGAGGTGGTCGACGAGGCCGCTGTAGAAAAGAAGTTCGGCGTCGACCCCGCCCGTGTCCCCGACGCCCTGGCGCTCATCGGCGATACCTCGGACAACATTCCCGGGGTCCCGGGGATCGGCGCCAAGGGGGCGGCGAAGCTGCTCGCCGAGCACGGCTCCCTCGAAGCCTTGCTGGACCACGCGGACCAGATCAAGGGGAAGCGCGGCGAGGCCCTGCGTGCCGGTGCCGAGACCGCCCGGCTCGCCAAGGAGCTGGCCACCATCCGCACCGACGTGGAGCTCGGCGACGTGGTGCTCACCCCGCAACCCATGGACACCGAGGCCCTGCGCGCCCTCTTCGCGGAGCTGGAGTTCAGCCGCCTGGCACGCGACCTCGGCGTCGCCGCCGACGGCGAGGCGGTGGCGGCGCTGCGCCTCGACTCCCCCGCGGCCCTCGCCCCGTGGCTCACCGGCGAGGTCGCCCTGCGCCTCTGGCTCGACGAGCAGCCACCGGCGCCGCCGCTGCTGCGCGCCGTCGAGGTGGCGACCGCCGAGGCGGCCGCCTACGGCCTGGTCGACGGCGACCCGGCCGGGTGGCTCGCGGTGCTCACCCCGTGGCTCGACCGCCGCAAGGGGCGGTGGATCGGCCACCGGCTCAAGCCGCAGCTCCGCTACCTGCGCCAGGCCGGCGTCGAGGTGGTGATCGACCGCTTCGACACGGCCCTCGCCGCCTACCTGCTCGATGCCGGCCGCGATACGGCGGAGCTGGCGACGATCGCCCACCACTGGCTCGACCGGCCGGTCCCGTCGGAGGAGGAGGGGCTCGGCAAGGGTAAGTCGCGCAAGGGGCTCGCGGAGCTCGACGAGGGGTTGCGGGCGGCGCTCCTCGGGGCGCGCGGCCGGGCCCTCGCCTCCCTCGGGCCGCGCCTGGAGACCGAGCTGGCCGCCGGTGGCCTGCTCAACCTCTATCAGGAGGTGGAGGCGCCGTTGCAGGAGGTCCTGACCGCCATGGAGGTGACCGGGATCCTCGTGGACCGTGGTGCCATCGAGGGGCTGGCGGCGGCGATGGAGGAGGAGCTCACCAAGCTAGAGGCGGAAATTCACGACCTGGCGGGCGAGGCGTTCAACATCGCCTCGCCGAAGCAGCTCGCCACCGTCCTCTACGAGGGGCTTGGCCTGCCGGTGCTGAAGAAGACCAAGACCGGCCCCTCCACCGACGTCTCCGTCCTGGAGGAACTCGGCCGCCGCCACCCCCTGCCGGCGAAGGTGGTGGCGTACCGCTCGGTGGCGAAGCTCCTCAACACCTACGTCCGGGTCCTGCCCACCCTGATCGCGGCGGACGGCCGGATCCACAGCCGCTTCCACCAGACCGTCGCCGCCACCGGCCGCCTCTCGTCGTCGCATCCGAACCTGCAAAACATCCCCGTGCGCACCGCGCGCGGGAGGCAGATCCGCCGCGCCTTCATCGCCCCGCCCGGCTGGATGCTGCTCGCCGCGGACTACTCGCAGATCGAGCTCCGGCTCCTGGCCCACTTCTCCGGCGACGCCGATCTGGTCCACGCCTTCTCCCGCGGCGAGGACATCCACCGTGCCACCGCGGCGCGCATCTTCGGCCTGGAGCCCGAGCAGGTGACCGACGCCATGCGCCGCGACGCCAAGACGATCAACTTCGGCATCCTCTACGGCATGGGCCCCTTCCGCCTGGCGAAGCAGATCGACGTCCCGCAGAAGGAGGCGAAGCGGTTCATCGAGGCGTACTTCGCCCGCTACCCCACGGTGCGCGCCTACCTCGACCGGTGCGTGGCCGAGGCCCGGGAGACCGGCTACGTCACCACCCTCCTCGGCCGCCGCCGGCCCCTGCCGGAGGTCCACGCAAAAAACAAAATGGTACGCGCCAACGCCGAGCGGATGGCCACCAACACGCCGCTCCAGGGCTCCGCCGCGGACATCATCAAGGTGGCGATGGTGCGGCTCCGTGACCGCCTCGCCGAGGCGGGGTTGGCGGCGCGGCCGCTCCTCCAGGTCCACGACGAGCTGGTCTTAGAGGTCCCCGAGGCGGAGGTGGAGCAGACCCGCGCCCTGGTCGTGGAGGTGATGCGAGGGGCCGCGAAACTCTCCGTCCCCCTGGTCGTCGACACCGGCGTGGCGCCCAACTGGGACGAGGCGCACTAAGAGGAATTTTCACCGGGGGGTGCGGTGGGCGGGCTTGGAGCCCGCCCACCGCACCCCCCGGTGAAAATTCCTGAAGGGGGCACCCGACGGCCGGAGACGCGGGCGCCGCAGGCGCCCTTTCATTTTTCGCGCAGCGAAAAATGAGCGAAAAACGCCTAATACCAGTGCAGCACGTAGTACCGCAGATAGATGTAGATGGTGCTGATCACCAACGTCATGATCATGATCGGGAAGCCGTAGGCCATGAACTTGCCGAAGGAGATCGGCCTTCCCGCCTTCTCCGCCATGCCGACGACGATGACGTTCGCCGAGGCTCCGATGGGCGAGCCGTTACCACCGAGGCACGCGCCCAGGGCGAGGGACCACCACACCGGCTCCAGAACCGCATTGTGCAGGGTGGCGTGGCTCAGGGCGGCGGCGTTGTGGGCGCCGCCGTGGAAGACGGTGTTCGCCATATCCAGCACCAGGGGGTTCATCGTCGCCACGAAGGGGATGTTGTCGACGATCGCCGAGGCCATGGCGGAGAACCACAGCATGACGAAGCTGGTGGCCATCATGGAGTCCTGAGTCGGGTGGGTGACCGCGATCACCACCTGCGAGAGGTCCTTGATCAGCCCCACCTTCACCACCCCACCGACGATAATGAAGAGCCCCATGAAGAAGAAGATGGTGGTCCACTCCACGTCGGCGAGGATCTGGTGCGGATGCTCACCGGAGATGAGCAGGAGCACCGCCGCGCCGGTGAGGGCGATGGTCGCCGGCTCCAGGTGGAGCACCCCGTGGAGGGTGAAGCCGACGATCACGCACGCCATGACGAAGAGCGACTTCTTCATCAACACCGGGTCCTTGATGAGGGTCGACGCGTCCATCCCCATCACCCGCAACCGCTTCTCCTCGGTGACGTGGAGCTTCTTCGCGAAGAGCACCTTCAAGACAATGATGAAGGCGATCATGATGATGACGATCACCGGGGTGAGATTGACGATGAAGTCGACGAAGGAGTAGTGGGCCTTCGAGGCGATCATGATGTTCGGCGGGTCACCGATGAGCGTTGCGGTGCCGCCGATGTTCGAGGCGAGGGCCTCGGCGATGAGGTAGGGGACCGGGTCGACGTCGAGCTCATCGGCGATCAGCAGGGTCACCGGCGCGAGCAGCAGCACCGTGGTGACGTTATCCAGCAGCGCCGAGGCGACCGCGGTGATCACCGCAAACAGCGCCATGATGGTGAACGGCCTACCCTTCGCGACCTTCGCGGTACGGATCGCCACCCACTCGAAGACCCCCGTCTTGCTCATGATGTTGATGATGATCATCATCGAGATGAGCAGGTAGATGACGTTGTAGTCGATTCCGTATTCTTCCGAGCGGAATGCCTCGGACTGGGTGAGGATCGGCATGGCGATCATCAGGGCGGCACCCATGAGGGCAACCTTCGTCTTGTGGATCTTCTCCGAGACGATCACCGCGTAGGCGAGGACAAAGATCCCCGTCGCCAACCAGTAGATGGTCGGGGAGATGGCGGTGACGGCCTCGGCGGCGTGGGCGACTTCTTCCATGGCGAATCCTTGCGATGGGCGGCGATCCTGCGGCTGCCGTGGGTGAAACGGTGGTGCGACTCCCTCCGTGGAGGCTCTCAGCCGAGCTTTGCCAGTGCCCGCCGGAGGACGCTGCGGCGAGTGACCACACCGACGAGACGGCTTCCCTCCACCACCGGGAGGATCTTGCGCCGGAGCTCCACGAAGATCGCCGCCGCCTTGATCACCGCGTCGTCCGGAGAGACCGAGTCGAGAGCGTCGCCCTTGCGCATGAGGTCGGCGGCGGTGACCTTGGCGAGCTTGGCGAAGACGTCGTCGAAGTAGCTCTCGTGCATTACCTGGGCGAGGTTCGAGTCGAGGTCGAGGTAGCTGGGGACGATGCGCCGGAGGATGTCATGGATGCCGATCAGACCGAGGAGGTTGCCCGCTCCATCTACCACCATGGCGGCGTCCTGGTTGGTCTCCAGGACGCCTTCCAGAATGGTGCGCAGGGAGGCGGTGGACAGAACCCGCAGGGGCTCCTTTTCCATTGCGTATTTCACCAGCATTGCGACTCCTCCTCTTCAGTGTGGGGGCGTGGTGTCGGCAGTCGGTAACGATCCCCGACTAGAGCCATCCCGCGCCTGCAGTTGCCCCAAGGTAAAGCTCGGCGGCAGGGATCCATTTTCGGCAGAGTTCCCGCCCCTTGTCGATACCGTGATGCCCTTTCAGGGCCCGCGAAGCCGCCCTTACTTGACGATCATTGCCGACGCCGATGACCGCTCCAGGCGTCGTCGCGCGGTTGCCGCCCCGGGGGGTCAACGGGGCCAGGTGAGCCGCGGCGGCTGGGTCGCCAAGAGGCGGTCGAGGATGTCGTCGAAGAGGGTGAAGAGGTCACGGGCCGCCGGCGTCCCCCCGATGGTGAGGGGCAGGACCACCACCGGGATGGCGGCACGCTGGGCGAGCCACGCCGCCGGCTTCGGGTCGTCGTGGGGGGCGCGCACCACCAGCTTCGCCGGCCGCTTCTCCAGGCCGGCGAGCAGCTTGGCGAGCCGCGCCGGGGTCGGCGCCACACCCGGCTTGGGCTCCAGGGTGGCGACGCGCACCAGGCCGAGCCACCGCTCCAGATAGGCCCACGAGGTGTCGTTGACCACCCACGGGGTCCCGCGCAGCCCCTGCACCTCCGACTCCCACCGCTCCATCGCCACCTGCCAGCGAGCGATGAAGGCGGTGTGGCGAAAGCGGTAGTCCCCCGCCTCTGCCGAATCGAGGGCGATAAATCGGTCGGTCAGCGCGTCGGCGACCCGGACGATGTTGTGGGGGTCGAGCTGGATGTGGGGATTGCCGCCCGGATGAGAGGTGCTCGGGAGACGGTCACCCGGCGTCCCCCCGCCGAGGAGCTCGACGTGGTCGGCGGCGACGAAGTGGCCCGGCCGACCCACCTGAATTCGCGGATTTTTCACCTGGCCGAGGAGGGACGGCAGCCACCCCGCCTCCAGGCCGGCGCCGGTGCACACCAGGAGGTCCGCCTGGCCGAGGGCGGTGGCGAGGTGGCGTCCCGGTGGCGCCTGGCGGGGTGGCCGCCGGCCGGTCGCGGCGGAGAAGACCGTGATGTCCCCCCCCCCCAGACCCGGCCGCAGCGCGGCCCACTCGGGCCCACGGGCGGCCGCGGGGCGCCCGGCCGACGCCGGCCGGAGGGCGGCGAGGCGACGGACGGAGGAGGCAGGCAGGAGGGCGGGTAGGCACCG
>CAZRGD010000032.1:0-13665 GCA_964599505.1 uncultured Nitrospirota bacterium
GCCCTGCGCGCGGCGGTGCACCAGCTCGGGGTGAGCGCCGAGGTGGTGGTCAGCGACACGCCGCCCGCCGCGCCGCCCGCGACCGGCCGCCTCTACTGCCACCCGGCGGGGCTCGAAGGGGCCGCCGCGATCACCCCCGGCGCGGTCTCCGCCGAGTCGGGAAGCCAGGCGGTCGCCGCCATCGAGGCGGCGGTCCACCTGTGCAGCGGGGGGGACTGCGCCGCCCTGGTGACCGCACCGATCCACAAGCGAGCGATCCACCTCGCCGACTCCCCCTACCCCGGCCACACCGAGATGCTCGCCGCCCTCACCAACACCGGCGAGGTGGCGATGATGCTCACCGGCGGTCCCTTGCGCGTCGCCCTGGTGACCATCCACGAGCCCCTGGCACGGGTCCCTGGTCTGGTGACCGGCGGCCGGATCGAGTCGGTCACCCGCCTCACCCACGCCTTCTGCCGCCGCCTCGGGATCGCACGGCCGCGCATCGCCGTGGCCGGCCTCAACCCCCACGCCGGTGAGGGGGGCGACATGGGGCGCGAGGAGATCGACACCATCGCCCCGGCGGTGGCGCGCCTCCGTGCGGCGGGGCTGGAGATCACCGGGCCGCTCCCCGCCGACACCCTCTTCCACGCCGCGTACCGCGGCGACTTCGACGCGGTGGTCGCCATGTACCACGACCAGGGGCTGGCGCCCCTGAAGATGATCGCCTTCGACGACGGGGTGAACACCACCCTCGGCCTCCCCTTCCCGCGCACCTCCCCGGACCACGGCACCGCCCTGGAGATCGCCGGCAAGGGGGTCGCCCGCCCCGACTCCCTGATCGCCGCCATCCGGCTGGCTTGCGAGCTCACCGGCACATGCGGCACACCGTCACTCGGTCAGGGTTTGAGCTCCTGACGAAGCTGCCGCGCGAGGTAGATCTTGATCAAGCTTTGATAAGGAACGTCCTGTTTGTGGGCGAGGATCTTCAAGGTCTCCAACATCTCTTCGGGGAGACGCAGAGAGATCGACTTGAGTGACGGCTTCAAGTTCGGAAACGATGCTGAAACCGGTGTATCGGTACCAAAGTAGTCGAGCGGCGAGTGCGTCGCCCAAAAGGCACGCTCCTCGTCCTCACTATCAAACCGAAGCATTTTCTTCTTACTGGCTTGCCGCTTCATAGAACTTTCTCTCCTTTCGGCTCATATCACGAGCGGAGATTACGCGAATATACCGATCCCGAAGTGTAAGAACGACGGTCAGCAGTCGTCCCTGATCGGTTCTGCCGAAAGCCGCCATGCGCTTCTCCCCTACGGAATGGTCGCGGTCATCCAGGATGATGCATGGCCGGTTGAAGAACACCTGCTCACACTCACCACACCGTACCCCATGCTTGAGCCAGTTCTTGTCCCGGTTACCGGCATCCCAGTCGAAGCCTTCAAACTCGGGAAACGACTCTAGCATGGAGCCATGGTATATGGGCACAATATACTCTGTCACTCCATGTTTTCCGGTCCAACGATACGAGCGCACGACCTCTGCCGCCGCTACGGCCTGACGCCGCGCAAGGGGATCGGCCAGTGTTTTCTCGATGACCCGGCGGTGGTCGAGCAGATCGTCGCGCGGGCGGCAATCAAACCGAACGACCGGGTGGTGGAGATCGGCCCCGGCCTCGGGGTCCTCACCCTGCCGCTGGCCCACCACTGCCGGCAGGTCACCGCCATTGAGCTCGACACCCGCCTCGCCGGCTTCCTCCGTACCCACCTGCCGGCGGAGCTGGCGGTGGCGGTGGTCGAGGCGGACGCCCTGTGCTTCGACTTCGCCGCCCTCCCCGATCCGCCCTACCGCCTGGTCGCCAACCTGCCGTACCACATCACCTCGCCGCTGCTGCTGCATCTGCTCGCCCAGCGCACCGCCTTCACCGACCTCACGGTGATGGTGCAAAAGGAGGTCGCCGACCGTCTCCTCGCCGCACCGGGAGAGAGCGACTTCGGCCGCCTCACCCTGCGGGTCGGCTTCGACGCCGAGGTGGAGCCGCTCCTTCCGGTCCCCGCCGCCGCCTTTTACCCGCCGCCGAAGGTCGACTCGCAGGTCATCCGTCTGCGGCCGCGGAGCCGGCCGCCGGTGGAAAACGTCGACCCGGCCGCCCTCTTCCGCCTCATCGACGCCGGCTTTCGGAGCCGCCGCAAGACCCTGGTGAACAACCTGAAAAAGTACGGTGGCCTCGACCCGGCCGACCTGCGCGAGGCGGTCGTCGCCGCCGACCTCGACCCGGCCATCCGCGCCGAACGGCTGGCGCTGACCGACTGGGCGCGGCTGCTCACCGCCCTCGATGGGGTGGCGCCCTGAGACGGGCGGCGACCACAGCAGCCGCCCCCGATCGTCGGCTTACTCGATCCCGTTCGCGGCGAAGATGTTGATTTTCCAAATTGTTGGGGATTGTGGTCGTCCGGGTGAGCTTCACCCGCAGGGTGCGGGCCAAGGATGTCGGCGTCACAGGTGAACGCGCACAGAGCGGTGCACGCCTGGAAGGCGGGCCTCGCGCAGAGACGCCAAGACGCAGAGGTCTCGTTCTGACAACCTGTCGGCGCCGGCAGCCACGCGCGGGTTCGATCTTGCCCGGCAGGGATGCACCATGAAGATCATGAAGGGTTGGGATCCCGATTCTTCATCTTCTTCATGCTCTTCATGGGATACGCCTATCCCCTTAGCTCAGGACCCGTACCCGATGGGAACACGAAGGCAGGAAAGGGGGAAAACACGAAAAGTTTCGGTGGAGTTTTTTCGTGTTTTCAAGTTTTCGTGCCTTCGTGTTCCGCATTCGCCGATTTGTTCTGGGGCTTCATGAGCTAAGGGAATACGCAGTTCATGGGAAAAGCGGTGTCGGGGATGGCGCCTGGGCGACCCCGCGGTTCGCGCCACCCAATCAAGGAACCGGCGCCCCCTCTGCGTCTCCGCGTCTCTGCGCGAGGCCCAACCCCGACGAGGATGGGCACCCCCACTTCGTGCTCTTCGTGGCCTTCGTGGTTTTGATCGGAACAACGAGCCGACGATGATGGAGCCGCCCCCCCTACCCGTCCGAGGCGGCGGTGAACGGCAGGATCTCACCGGTCACCATGCCGTCGTGGAGGTGGAGCAGGCCGACGGTGCGCGGGCGACCGCCGCGGCGGGGGCCGGCGGCGCCGGGGTTGAAGTAGAGGATCCCACCGTGGCTGGCGTTGAGCGTCCGGTGGGTGTGGCCGGAGACGACGCAGGAGACGCCGTCGCTCGCCGGCTCGGAGCGCAGGAGTGAGAGGTCGTGGATCATCCACAGGCGGTGACCCGCGAGCTCGACGGCCACGACCTCCGGGAGGTCGCCCAGATAGAAGTCGTTGTTACCCCGTACGGCGGTGGTGGGGGCGATCGCCGCCAGGCGGTCGAGGAGGGCCGGCGAGCAGATATCACCGGCGTGGAGGATGTGGTCGACCCCCGCGAACAGGGGCACCACCTCCTCGGGGAGCTGGTCGTGGGTGTCGGAGATGACGCCGATGCGCATGGGCTGCGCGGTATATCGCTACCGCCATCACTGCACCACGCTCACGCCGCCTCGGCACGGCGGTTGGGCTCCACCTCCCACCAGGCACGTTGCAGGAGGTGGCCGATCACCGCCTCCTCGGCGCGGGTGGCCTGCTCTGATATGGAGGGGGACGCCACGCGTCCCCCTCGCTGCCCGGCACAGGTCCGGGCAGCTTCACCCCCCGTGGATGGAGGGCTATCGCCCTCCATCAGACCGCGTGGGGCGTCCCGCCCCACACAATCTTCGTCGTCGCGGACGCTCGTCTGGACCGCAGCGCACAGGTCGAAGAGGCAGGTGGTGAGACGCAGTGGCGCAGCTCGCGGGACGACCTCCATGGCTTCCTCCTCGAAGTGGGTTAGCCCCCTTAAAGCAAGGGAGATGCCACCCCGTGCCGCACGACATCCTGGGTGAAGTTCGCGCGACAACTCCTTGGTTTTGTGCGGGAGCCGCCACACCGATCGGTCGCGACTACGGACCGGCCGGTGGTGTGGGCAGGCGGCCGGCTGACGGACGGCGTCAACCCACCGGACAGACTCGTAGAGGAAGCGCTGGAGCGGGCGACGGGATTCGAACCCGCGACAACCAGCTTGGGAAGCTGGGACTCTACCAGCTGAGTTACACCCGCAACGCGCCCCGCTCGTGCGCGACGGCGCGTAGGTTGGGACAGAAGGGCGGCCGATGGCAACACCTGCGTCGCGCGTCGCGCGTCTCGCTGGTAGGATCCCACGCGCCGCCTGCGCTCCGCGCTCTCCGACCCGAACGCGCCATGAATATCCTGATCACCGAAGACGACGGCCAGATGCGGGAGATGCTCGTCCGCTTCCTCACCGGCCGCGGCCACGAGGTGGAGGAGGCGAGCGGCGGCGAGCAGGCCCTCGCTCGGCTCACCGAGAGCCCGGCGGACGTCCTGCTCACCGACGTGCGGATGCCGGAGATGGGCGGCGTGGAGCTCACCCGGCGGGTGAAGGAGACCCACCCGGGGGTGGTGGTGGTGGTAATGACCGCCTTCGGCTCGGTGCAGACGGCGGTGGAGGCGATGCGCGCCGGCGCCACCGACTACCTCTCGAAGCCGTTCAAGATGGACGAGATCGAGCTGGTCCTGTCGCGCATCGAGGAGGAGCGCAACCTCAGGCGGCGGGTGAACCACCTCCAGCGGCAGGTGGAGGAGCGGTTCCAGTTCTCCAACATCATCGGCCAGAGCTCGGTGATGCAACGCGTCTTCGAGCTCATCGAGCAGGTGGCGCCGACCCGTTCGAACATCCTGATCTCCGGCGCCTCGGGCACCGGCAAGGAGCTGGTGGCGCGGGCGATCCATTACAACAGCGCCCGGCGCACCGCGCCGTTCATCCCGATCAACTGCTCGGCGATCCCCGAGCAGCTCCTGGAGAGCGAGCTCTTCGGCCACGTGAAGGGCGCCTTCACCGGAGCGGAGCGGGACAAGAAGGGGATCTTCGAGGAGGCGGCGGGAGGCACGATTTTCCTCGACGAGATCGGCGACATGGAGGAGTCGCTCCAGGTGAAGCTGCTGCGGGTGATCCAGGAGCGCGAGGTGCGACGGGTCGGGGCTAACCAGGCGGTGGCGGTGGACTTCCGGGTGATCGCCGCCACCCACCGCGACCTGGAGGAGGAGATGGCGGCGGGGCGCTTTCGCGAGGACCTCTTCTACCGCCTCGGGGTGATCACCGTCGCCCTGCCCGCCCTCGCCGCGCGGCGCGAGGACATCCCGCTGCTCGCCCGCCACTTTCTCGCCAAGCACGCCGCGCGCAACCAGCGGCAGCTGGACAAGATCGAGCCGGAGGCGATGCGCCTGCTGCTGGACTACGACTGGCCGGGCAACGTGCGTGAGCTGGAGAATGTGGTCGAACGCGGCGTGGTCCTCGCGCGCAGCGATACCCTCACCCCCGACGTCCTGCCGGCGAAGGTCACCGGCTCGGTGGGGGACCGCCTCGGCCTCGGGGAGATCACCGACCTGCCCATGGAGGAGCTGGAGCGACGCCACATCCTCGCCACCCTGGAGCGCCACAACTGGCACCGGGTGAAGGTCGCCGAGGTGTTGAAGATCGACCGCCGCACCCTGTACCGGAAGATCAAGGAGTACGGCTTCGAACCGTCCCTGCGCGGGGGGACCAGGTGACCCGAAGGGAGGTGAAGGGGGAGGAGGTGGCCCAAGGGCGGCCCGCCGACCCGTACCTCCGCTTTCTCCGCCTGTCGCAGGAGGACCGCAGGCGGCTGGCAAAGCTCGGCCAACAGATCGCACCGGTGCTGCCGGAGGTGGTCGAGGAGTTCTACGACCACCTCGGCCGGTTCCCGGAGCTCCGGCCGCTCCTCGAACGACCCGGGGTCCTGGCGCGGCTGAAAAAGATTCTCCTCCAGTACCTCGGCGAGCTCCTCGGCGGCGACTACGGCGCGCAGTACGAGGCGACCCGGCGGCGGGTCGGTGAGCGCCACCTGCAGGTAGGACTGGAGCCGCGCTGGTACCTGGCGAGCTTCAACCTGGTCGTCCAACTCCTCCTGCCGCGCATCGCGGTTCTCATGGACGACGACCCGGCGGGGCTCCTGGCCGCCACCCTCGCCCTGTCGCGCGTGGTCACCCTCGACCAGACGATCGCCATGGAGCGATACGTCGAGCTGTACACCGGTCAGCTCGACGAGGCGAACCGGAAGCTCCAGGAGCACGCCGACGACCTGGAGGCGCGGGTGGAGACGCGCACCCAGGAGCTGATCTACTCGGGGCGCTTCGCCCTCATCGGCGAGCTCGCCTCGGGGCTGGCGCACGAGATCGGCACACCCCTGAACATCATCTCCGGCACCGCCGACTGGCTGCAGGCCGATCTGCCGGAGGCGTCGCCGCACCGCGCCGAGCTGGCGACCATCGGCCGGCAGACCCAGCGGATCACCGACCTCGTCTGGCAGCTCCTCCGCTTCGCCCGCCCGGAGGAGGCGGAGGTGGTCCCCACCCAGCTCGCCGACGTCCTCGCCCAGGTGGGCTCGCTCCTCCAGCACCGGATGGAGAAGCACGGAATTGACCTGAAGCTCGACCTCGCCGACGGCCTGCCCGCGGTGCGGGCGGTACCGGAGCAGCTCCAGCAGGTCTTCCTCAACCTGCTGGTGAATGCCGACCACGCGGTGGAGGGGCGGCCGGTGCGACGCATCCAGGTTACCGCTCGCCGGCGGAAAGCGGTGGTGGTGGTGGAGGTCACCGATACCGGCTGCGGTATCCCCGCCGCCCACCTCGACCGCCTCTTCGACCCTTTCTTCACCACCAAGCCGCCGGGCAAGGGGACCGGTCTCGGCCTCTCCATCACCCGCCGCATCGTCGCCGAGCACGACGGCCGCATCGAGATCGACTCCACCCCCGACGCCGGGGCGACGGTGACCGTCCACCTGCCGGTGTGGGAGGAGGCGGGCAGCCACGAGGGCCGCGACTAGCTAGACTGGATTTCGGAGATCGAGGAACTGATTCGAGATGGGGGTTCGCCTCGCCCCCCGGGCACGGTGCCCACCATTGCCACCCACCCACCGACGCCGCAGAAGGAGCCCGCCATGGCCTACCGTTTTCTCGTTGCCCTCGACACGGAGGGTGGATGTGACTACCTCCTCGACCACCTCGCCGAGGCTCTGGGGGCGTGCATCAAGCCACGCATCACCCTCTTCTCCGTCCTGCCGCCGCTCCCTGACGAGCTCAACCGGCGCGGCTGGTTCGGGGACACCCAGGAGCTGGAGGTAGCGGAGGCGCGGCGGGAGGAGTGGCACGTGCAGGCGGTGGCGGTGGTGTATGAACGGCTGGAGGCGGCACGCAGCCACCTCGCTCGGCGCGGCCTCGCCGAGGGTGCAATCGAAACGAAGGTGGGGGAGCGGCCGACCGAGGAGCAGGCCGCCGGGGTCGCCGAAGCAATCCGCAGGGAGGCGGCGAGCGGCCGCTACGGAACTCTGGTGGTCGGACGCGGCACCCGCTCGATGATGACCGCGTGGGTGGTGGGACAGGTAACCGAGCGCCTGGCGCGCAAGCCGTTCGGCGTCTCCCTCTGGGCGATCGAGCGACCGGCGTAGACGTCTGTCTCGCCCCCTCCCCCGCCGGGGAAGGGTGGGGGTGGGGGTGGTGGGAACTGGCACCAAGGTGGGCAATTCACCCACCACCCAGCCCCTCCCCACCGCCCTCCCGGTGGGAGGGGGAGCCCTCCTTCACCCCTCGGTGTCGATCGGCATCCGGAGGCTTTCCCAGGCGCCGCAGGCGGGGCACTGGGCGTGCCACTCCTCCGCGTCCACGCCGCACGCCGTGCACCGGTAGGGCACCACCGCCGCGGTCCGGAAGGGGACGCACGCCTGGAGCTCGCCGAAGGCGGCCTCGTCGTCACCACGCCGGTGGCGCACCTCGCCAAGGAGCCGGTGCAGCGCCGGGAAGGAGGCACCCGCATCGGCAAGATCGCGCAGGGTGTCGTAGGCGTTGTCGAGCATCTCCAGGCGCAGGTAGAGCTTGCCGAGGCAGAACTGCAGCTCGACGCTCGCCGGCGCATCCTTGAGGGCGTTGAGATAGACGGCGATCGCCGCGTCGGGATCCTCCTTGCCGAGGTAGTAGCGCTCCAAGAGGTGGAGGAAGACGACGTCGTGGGTCTGGCCGTACCCCTCGCGCCAGCGACGCACCGCCTCCTTCTCCTTGCCGTCGGCCAGCAGCAGGCGGCCAAGCTCCACCTGCGCCGGGACGAAGGTGCGCTCCTGGCGGAGGATCTCGATAAGCTGCTTGCGCGCCGCCTCGGTGTTTCCCTCCTCCGCCCGCGCCATCGCCTGGAGGAACTGGAGGCGACGCAACATCCGGTGTGCCTCGCTGCCGAGCCCCTCGCGGCGCATGAGGTGGCGCTGAGTCTCGATCGCCTCGTCCAGGCGGCCGAGGCGAACCTGCAGGTCGCGGCTCCACACCAGCACCCGCATCGCCTCACCCTCGATCTCCAGAAGCTTGCCGCACACATCCAGCGCCTCCTGCCACCGCTCCGCGTCGAGACAGTCCTCCACCAGGGAGACCAGGGTGCGGACGTGGGTCGGGTTTTGCTCGAGGGCGCGCTTGTGATTGCGAATCGCCACCTCGGCGTCGCCCTGCCGCCGCCGCATCACCCCGAGCTGGACGAGGGCGGGAACATTACCGGGATCGTGATCGAGGATGCGCTCGAAACAGGAGAAGGCCCGATCGACGAGGCCAAGATCGGCGAGGTCGCACCCCTTCTCGAAGAGCGCCTCGAAGCGCCGTTCGCGCCGGAGCCGACGGCGGCGGCCGAGGCTGCGCGCCGCGCCGCCCATCTCCGTGGCGGCCACCATCAGAAGGACAAAACAGGCGCCCACCAGGACGCAGGCGAGCACCAGCACCGACATGGGCAGGGAGACGACCCGGCCGCTCCACAGCACCAGGGTGGTATCACCACGGTTGAAGATGGTGATGTACCCAAAGAGGACCGCCAGCAGACCGCCAAGGGCAGCAACGATTCGGGCAAATGACATGGGGGTCTCCCTCCCTGGGTTGGAGCCGCGCCAACAGCGATGCGGCAGGCGACTCTGATCGGCGTGCGCGAACCTAATGATGGTATGGATGGCCCGTCAACAAGCATTGGCAGCGATAGAGCTGCTCGACGACCACCAGGCGGGCGAGCTCATGCGGCAGGGTAAGGCGCGACAGCGACAACCGCTCGTCGGCGCGCGCCGCCACCGCCGGGGCCAGACCATCGGCACCGCCGATCGCCAGCCAGAGTCGACCCGCCACCGAGGCGCGCCACGATGCCACCTGCCGAGCGAGTCCCTCGGTGGTGTAGCGGCGCCCCTCCACGTCCAGCGCCACCAGTCGATCCCGGCTACCCACCCGCGCCAGGAGCCGCTCCCCCTCCGCCTCCACCGCGCTGCGCCCGTGGGCCGCGCCGGAGCGCACCTCCACGACCTCCAGCGGCGCACTGCCGGCGAGACGGGTGAGATACGGCGCGATCGCCGCGCCCAGCCCCGGCGCACGCACCCGGCCGACACAGAGCACCCCCCAGCGCATCAGTCGAAGTTCGGGACGTCGGGCTCGGGGAGCTCGATGTGCGGCGCCTCCCCCCACAACCGCTCCAAGTTGTAGAAGTCGCGCGTCTCCTGCTCGAAGACGTGGATCACCACGTCGCCGTAGTCCAGCAGCACCCACACCGCCTCCCGCGCCCCCTCGGTGGCGTGCAGCTTGTACCCCGCCTCCTTGAGCTGGTGGTGCACCTCATCGGCGATCGCCTTGACCTGGCGGCTGGTGTTCCCGGAGCAAAAGACAAAGGCGTCGGCCAGCGACGTCAGGCCGCGCACATCGAGAGCAACGAGGTCGTGGGCCTTCTTCGCCTGGCAGGCGCGGCAGGCGGTCTCGACGAGGGTAATCGTGGGGTCGGATGTCATGGGTCGGGAGTATGCGCGTTTTTCGCGGCGCGAAAAACGGAGGTCCCGGCCCTTCGGGCCGGGAGGGAGAAGATTGGGCTGTGGTGGAGCTCCTCACCGGCCACCCGGCTCCGCGTTGACGCGGTCGAGCAGCTCGTGGATCCGGTGCACCGGATAGACCATCACGTCGGTGCGATCCTGGACGGCGAGAGGTGCCAGAACCGGCTCGATCGTTCGATCAATCGTGAAAAGAGGATCTCGCAAGATCTTGTAATCTGCCAACTAGAACTTTCAGATTACACAGACGCCGGGTAGCACAATTCCTCCGCCATGGCCCCGCCCACTCTTCTCCTCGGGGTTGCGGCCGCCGTGGGGTGCTGAGAGATTCGCAGGCGCGGGAGCGCACCAGAGAGGAGACGGCGATGGATCCGGAGAGAGAGAGCTACCTGGAGGTGGCGATAACCCTGGCGCGAGAGGCGGGGGCACTGTTGCTCGACCACCAGCGCCATGGCTTCGCCGTGACCACGAAGGCGAACGCCATCGATCTGGTGACCGACGCGGACCGCGCGAGCGAGGCGCTGGTGGTCGCGGGGATCCGGAGCCGCTTCCCGGACCACGCGATCCTCGCCGAGGAGGGCGGCGCCCAGGGGGCACCCGCGACGGACGACACGCCGCGCTGGATCATCGACCCCCTGGACGGCACCACCAACTTCGCCCACGGCTACCCCTTCTACGGCTGCTCCATCGGCGTGGAGGTAGCCGGCGAGGTGGTCGCGGGGGTGGTGGAGGCGCCGGCCCTCGGCGAACGGTTCACCGCCACCGCCGGTAGTGGCGCCTACCTGGAGCACATGGGCAGCCGTCGTCGCCTGCGGGTCACCGAGATCGCCGACCTGCGCCAGGCGCTGCTGGTGACCGGCTTTCCGTACGACATCGGCGAACGTGGCGACGCACCATTTGCCCGCTTCACCCGCTTCGTCCGCGCCGCCCAGGGGGTACGACGCGACGGCTCGGCGGCGCTCGATCTCTGCTATGTCGCCGCCGGCCGTTTCGACGGTTTCTGGGAGGAGAACCTGAAGCCGTGGGACCTCGCCGCCGGCACCCTCATCGCCGCCGAGGCGGGCGCCCGCTTCTCGGATCTCGACGGCGAGGCCTATTCGATCCACCGCGGCGACATCGTTGTTGCCCCGCCGGCGCTCCACCCGGCGATGGTCGACATCACGGGCATGGATTGAAATCCAGACGCGGTTAAACCATAATGCCTCTTTCGTCGTGATCCGGCTTTTCTCGCTACCCACTGGCTGGCGTAGCTGGGGTTCGGGTCTTGGTTTCACTCACGCACGCCGTAGGCGTGACCTGGTGGGAGGAGTACGCGTATGGATTCGTTGATTCAGTTTGTCCCCGCGATTGGTGTAGCCGGCCTGGTGGTCGCCTTCCTGATTTACAAGACGATCCTCAAGGGGTCGGGTGGAACCGAGGCGATGATCGCCATCTCCGAGGCCATCCAGGAGGGCGCCAAGTCGTTCCTCCTCACCGAGTACAAGTACATCGCCGTCTTCGTCGGAGGGGTCTTCCTCCTTCTCGGTTTCTTCATCAACTGGAGCACCTCCATCGCCTACCTCGGCGGTGCCGCCTGCTCCATCATCGCCGGGTACTCGGGGATGATGGCGGCCACCAACGCCAACGGTCGCACCACCGCCGCGGCCAAGGATCACGGCCAGGGGGCGGCGCTCCTCATGGCCTTCAACGGCGGCTCGGTGATGGGGCTGTGTGTCGCCAGCCTCGGCCTGGTCGGCCTGGGTGGCTATTTCTACCTCTTTGGCAAGCCGGAGACCGCCGCCATCCTCAACGGCTTCGGCATGGGCGCCTCCTCCATCGCCCTCTTCGCCCGTGTCGGCGGCGGCATCTACACCAAGGCGGCGGACGTGGGTGCCGACCTGGTCGGTAAGGTCGAGGCGGGGATCCCCGAGGACGACCCGCGCAACCCGGGAGTCATCGCCGACAACGTCGGCGACAACGTCGGCGACGTCGCCGGCCTCGGCGCCGACATCTTCGAGTCGTACGTCGGTTCCATGGTCGCCACCATCGCCATCGCCGCCACCGTGGGCGCCGCAACCACTGCGGGCGGTATCGGCTACACCCAGCTTGTGGGTCACGGAACGCGCGTCGGCCTCATGGCCCTGCCCCTCAACCTCGCCGCCCTGGGGCTGATCTGCTCCTTCATCGGCATCCTGGCGATGCGCGTCCTCAAGGACATGGACCCGGCCGGTGCCCTGCGTAACGGCACCTTTATCGCCGCCGGCCTCTTCCTCGTCGCCGCCTACTTCGGCATCGGCGGCCTGCACCTCTCCTGGGGTATCTTCTGGGCGGTCCTCGCCGGCACCATCGGCGGTATCTCCATCGGCCTGATCACCGAGTTCTACACCGGTGACTGGAAGCCGCCGGTGCGGAAGATCGCCGTCGCCGCGAAGACCGGCCCGGCGACCACGATGATCTACGGCCTGGCGGTGGGTATGGAGTCCACCGCCCTGCCGTTGGTGGTCATCTGCATCATGATCTACGTCGCCAACCAGTACGCCGGCCTCTACGGCATCGCCATCGCCGCGGTCGGCATGCTCGCCACCGTCGGCATCACCATGTCGGTGGACGCCTACGGCCCGGTGGCGGACAACGCCGGCGGCATCGCGGAGATGGCCGAGCTTGGCCCCGAGGTACGTGAGATCACCGACGGCCTCGACTCCCTCGGCAACACCACCGCCGCCATCGGCAAGGGCTTCGCCATCGGCTCCGCCGCCCTCACCGCCCTGGCCCTCTTCTCCGCCTACAACCTGGCGGTGAAGAAATTCATCCCCGACTTCCAGGTCGAGATCACCGACCCGAAGGCGATCATCGGTGTCTTCCTCGGCGGCATCATTCCCTTCCTCGTCGGTGCCATGACCATGACCTCGGTGGGCAAGGCGGCCGGCGCCATGGTGGATGAGATTCGGCGCCAGTTCCGCACCATCCCCGGGCTGCTCGAAGGTAAGAAGGGAGTCAAACCGGACTCCGGCCGCTGCGTCGCCATCGCCACCCAGGGGGCCCTTCACGAGATGATCGCCCCGGGCGTCCTGGCGGTGCTTGCACCGGTCCTCGTGGGGCTCATCCTCGGACCGGTAGCCCTCGGCGGCATGCTCGCCGGTGCCACCCTCGCCGGTGTCCTCATGGCGCTCTTTATGGCCAACGCCGGTGGCGCCTGGGACAACGCCAAGAAGGGAATCGAGGCGGGCAAGCTCGACGGCGAAGCCAAGGGCGGTGACGCCCACAAGGCGGCGGTAGTCGGCGACACCGTCGGCGACCCCTTCAAGGACACCTCCGGGCCGGCCATGAACATCCTCATCAAGCTCATGAGCATCATCAGCCTGGTGATCGTTCCCCTCATCGCCCACTAGGCATCAGGGGTACCCTCGCCACAACAGGCGAGCCGAAGCGGCGGCGCGCAGGACCGGCGCCGCCGCTCCAAGCGCCAGGGATGGGGGGTGAGGATTGGGGGATGGGGGAATGACAGCCCTCCGGGCTGATGAGATGCCGATGGAGATCGCTTACAAAAAATTCATCGCCGGCCGCAGGCCGGCACCATCCCCTCATCCCGCGAGCGCAGCGAGCCCACCCCTCACCCCGTGAGCGAAGCGAACCCAAGCCCCAACATCCCCGCCGGTCGCAGACCGGCACCATCCCTAGGAGCCTGTCGGACTTATGCACGATCTACTGCGGAAAAGCGGATC
>CAZRGD010000033.1:0-13589 GCA_964599505.1 uncultured Nitrospirota bacterium
CCTGGAGATGAGTCTGGGTGGGTGGGCGGGCGGGCAGCGTGTGTAGAAAGGCCAGCCACCAGCCCGCGGCAGCGCGTGAGACACGCCGCCGGCGACCTCGGCGGCCCCGGGCGCGACGCGATCGACCTCTTCGTGGGCGCCGAGGGAACCCTCGGGGTGATCGCCGCCGCCACCCGGCGGCTGGCGGAGGCGCCCGAGGAGACCCTGGCCGGCCTCCTCTTCTTCCCGGACGAGGCGAGGAGCTGGCAGGCGGTGGCGGCGATCCGCGACCGCTCGCGCGGCGCCACCGGCCCCATCGACCAACGGTGGGGGACCACCATCCTCGAGTACCTCGACCCCCTGGCGGTGGACCTCCTGCGACCGGACCTCGGCCCGCTACCGGTGGGCGCGGCGGCGCTGATGGTGGAGCAGCCCACCACCCGCGCGACCATCGAGACACGCCTGGACGACTGGCGCCGGGTCGCCGCCGAGCTCGACGGCGTGGCCGGCGCCCACATCTGGGCCCATACCGCCGGCGAGAAGGAGGCGCTGGCGGCGCTGCGCTACCGCATCCCCACCGAGATGAACGCCACCATCGCCCGCACCGGCCTGCGCAAGGTGAGCTGCGACATGGCGGTCCCGGACGCGCGGCTGCTCGACTACCTCCACGGGGCGCGCGACCTCCTGCACGAGGGCGGCGTGCGCGCCGTCGGCTTCGGCCACATCGGCGACAACCACATCCACTACAACTTGCTCCCCGAGGACGAGCAGGAGCTGGCGCGGGCGCGGGCGGTCTACGACCGGCTCATCGACCTCGCCCTCAACCTCGGCGGCACCGTCTCCGCCGAGCACGGCATCGGCAAGCTCAAGCGGCGCTACCTCGCGCGCATGGTCGGCGAGGTGGAACTGGAGGCGATGCGCCGCACCCGCCGGGCGCTGGACCCCGACGGACTCCTGTGCCCGGGCAACCTCTTCCAGTAGCGCGGCCAGAGGATCAGCAGAAATAATGACTGCCGAGAAATCCGGTGCTTCCGAGTCCTCGCGTGGGAGGGGACACGAAAGCACGAAAAGTTAAAAACACGAAAGGATTCAATCGGTTGTTTTTCGTGCTTTGGCCCTTTCGTGTTTTCGTGTTCCAGCGATGTGAAGGATGGCGGAACGCTCTGGGCTGTGTCTGCTGACCCTCTAGCCGCGGCTGCAGCCGCGCGGAAGAGACGATCAGGTCGGGAACTTGCCCGCGTTGCGGCCGACCCACTCGCGGGCGGCCTCCTCCGGGGCGAGCTCACGCCCCTCCTCACTCTTCACCCGCTCGCGGTACCGCTCGATGGCGACGATCTGCTCCATCATCCGGGCACGCATCCGATCCGCCTCCGCCGGGAAGGCGGCCCCCACCTCGTAGCCGTCCCCCTCCACCGCCTGACACCAGATGACCCGGGCGTGGACCTGGGGCGTCCCCTCCAGGCTGCTGAAGGAGAGGGTGAGCCACGTCCCCGGCTCCACCGTCCCCGCCGCCAGGAAGCGGATGCCGCCGTGGCCGAGGTCGTGGGCGGTGGCCGGCTGCTCCCAGGCATGAGCATTGACCGCCAGGGGGATCTCCACCGGGTGGCGGATGAACCCGCGGCGACGCCGCTGGCCCTGATCCGTCCCTCGCATCTGTTGGCTGCCCATCGTCTACCTCCCGTTCCACCGTCCCTGGCGTCTCCCACCCGTGGCCGGTGGCGCACCACCACTCTGACCAAGCCTCCCACGAAACCGGAGCCCCGTGTCAACAGGGGGGCGACATCCATAATCGTCGGCGCATTGCTCCGATCAAAACCACGAAGCCCACGAAGATCACGAAGGGGAACGGCCCAATGCCAAAGTCCGACAGGCTCCTAGGACGCGAGGGGAGGCGTCGAGGGTGGTGGGACGGGAGGTCGTGCCGGGTGGGTTTTCAACGCAGAGGGGATACCGCCAGCTTCGTGGTTTTGCTCTGCCCCCGTGGTTTTGATCGGAGCAACGAGCCGACGATGTTGGCCTCACCCGCCGAGGCCCCCCAGGAAGGTGGCGAGGCCGTCGACCACCGAGGGGGGGATCTGATGGCCGCCGGGGAAGTCGACCCAGGTCACCCCCAGACCGGCCCCACGCAGCTCGTCACGCAGGGTCTCGGCGAGGGGGAAGGGGAGGAGGGGGTCGCTACGGCCGTGGCTCTCGAAGACCGGCAGACCGGCGCGCGCCGCCATCGCCGGCCGCCACCGCTCCGCCGCCAGCAGGGTCCCGGAGAGGACCACCAGGCCGCCGAAGGGACGGTCGGCGGACAAGAAGGTGTCCGATGCGAGCATCGCCCCCTGGGAAAAGCCCCCAATCACAACCTGTTCTGGAGAAACACTGAGAAGCCGCTCGATCCCGTCGAGCGCCTCCAGGAGCTGCGCCCGCACCGCCGGGAGCGCATCTGGGTCGGTGTGGGCGAGGTTGCGAAAGGTCCCCGTGGCCACCGCCCGCTCCAGGGCTGCCACGTCGATGGGCCACCATGCGCGAGAGTCCCACCACCCCTCGGCGAGGGCGATGGGGGCGGCGGGGAAGACGAAGCGGGTCCCGGCGGCGAGGTGGAGCTCCTCCGCGAGGGGCACAAGGTCCTCGCCCGGGGCGCCGAAGCCGTGCAACAGGCAGACCAGGGGGCCGTCACCGCCACCGGCGCCATCGACGCCACCGGTGATCCGGACGGTGAGGCCGGCGAGGGTCTCGGTGCGTGGTCTAGCCAAAGCGTTTCACCTGGAGATCGAGTGATTCTGCGGCGCCGGCCATGACCCGATCGGCAGTAGCCACCGTCGTCGCTCCGAGACCGATGGCGATGGCGAGATGGAGGGCGTCAAGAGAACGGAGAGGATGGTCGGCGGCGGCGGCGATGAGCCCTGGCGCGGCGCCCACCATTGCATCCTCGACCGGATGACGGACCAGGTGCCCCGCACGCATGTCTTCCTCGAAGGTCGCAAAGATACGCATCTCCAGCATCGGATCGATCTCTGCGACACGACGCCGGCGTGCCAGCAGACAACGCATCTCGACGACCGTGAGGGTACTGATGGCGACCGGAGCCTCACGCAGGAGATAGGCCTCCACCTCGTCCGAGCCGATCTCGTTCAGGTACCACTTGGCGAGAGCGCTGGTGTCCAGATAGATCGCCTCGGCCATGGCTCAGCGCTGCTCTCGATCCTCACGGACCAGCTCCTCGCTGGGGGTGGAGAGACAAGGCATCGATTCACGCAGCCGCCGGTGCGACGGGATTGCCCGGCGCCGCACCACGGAGACAAAACGGGCGATCGGCTTGCCACGCCGGGTGAGGGTAATCTCTCCCTCCTGATCGAGAAGATCCTCGAGGTGGGCCAGCCTCTCTCGTGCCTCACGAATCGACAGCTCTTTCATCTCGTGACATGTAGCACCTAAGCTGCCACCTGACAACTTATAGTGCCTATACCCTCAGCTCAGGTGGATGACCCGATGGGAACACGAAGACACGAAAAGTCTTGATGAAGTTTTTCGTGCTTTTCAAGATTTCGTGTTCTCGTGTTCCTGTTTTGCCGGATTCCTCCAGTTTTGCTGAACTAGCGGGATAGGCAGGTTATAGGAACAGGCCCATGCATTCGGACAACACTCGCTACATGCGCCGCGCCCTGCGGCTGGCCCGGCGCGGCCTTGGCTACACCGCTCCCAACCCGGCGGTGGGGGCGGTGGTGGTGCGCGGAGGCGTGGTGGTGGGTGAGGGGTTTCATCGTGCCGCCGGCACCCCTCACGCCGAGGTCCACGCCCTCGCCCGCGCCGGGAACCGCGCCGCCGGCGCCACCCTCTACGTCACCCTGGAGCCGTGCGCCCACCAGGGTCGGACCGGGCCGTGCTGCGTGGCGGTGGCGGAGGCGGGGATCCGCCGGGTGGTGGTGGCGACGCTGGACCCCAACCCGCAGGTGGCGGGCAAGGGGGTGGCCTACCTCCGGCGCCGCAAGGTCGAGGTGACGGTGGGGGTGGAGGAGGGGGCGGCGCAGGCCCTCAACGAGGATTTCTTCTGCTCCATCACCGAGCACCGCCCCTTCGTCACCTGGAAGGGGGCGATGTCGCTGGACGGCCGCATCGCCACCCGCACCGGCGACTCCCAGTGGATCACCGGCGAGGAGGCACGGCGGGCGGGTCACCGGCTCCGGCGGCGCGCCGGCGCCATCCTGGTAGGCCGCGCCACCGCCCTCGCCGATGACCCGAGCCTCACCGACCGCGCCCCGGGGAGGGTGAGCCACCCCCTGCGGGTGGTCCTCGACTCCCGCCTCCGCCTCCCCCTGCGCCTGAACCTCTTCCAGGAGCAGGAGATGCTCCCCACGGTGGTCTACTGCACCGACGCCGCGCCGGCGTCGCGCCGCACCCGGCTCGCGACAGCGGGGGTGACGGTGGTCGTTGCGGGCAAAGAACGCGTCGGGCCCCAACGTGTTCTCTCAGACCTTTACGAGCGAGAGGTAATGCACCTCCTCATCGAAGGAGGCGGCACGGTGGCGGCGAGCTTCGTGGAGGCGGGGCTGGTGGACCGGGTGGCGATCTTCGTCGCCCCGCTGATCATCGGTGGGACCCAGGCGCCACCGGTCCTCGGTGGTGACGGCTTCGCCACCCTCGCCGAGGCGATGCGCCTGGAGCGCTTCGAGACCCGCCGCCTCGGCGACGACCTGCTCCTCACCGGGCGAGTGCGGCGATAAACCCGGGGTAAGCACCTGTCCCCCTACGGGCTCCCTCCACTTCCCCTGAGGGCAACCCTTGGCTTCTTCTCCCGTACCTCGTGCATCTCTGAAACATCGGTGGACAAGTTCTCTCCACTATAGGTGTGTCCAGGAAAACTGGGCCCAGCTCATGAGGGCGGAGAGGGGGCAGTCGATCGTCGGCTTGTCGTAGACCGGCAGGAGCTGTTTGGAGACCGCCGGGGTCACCGGGTGCAGCCGGGTGCCGGCACCGCCGGCGAGGACGATCTCCTTCAACCCACCCTCCCCTCTCCGGTGCCGAGGCGCTCGCGCCGGTAGGCGCCGCTGGTCACCCGATCGCACCAGGTGCGGTTCTCCAGGTACCACGCCACGGTCTTGGCGAAGCCGGTATCAAAGGACTCCCGCGGCCGCCAGCCGAGATCGCGTTCGATCTTCGTGGCGTCGATCGCATACCGCTGGTCGTGGCCGGGGCGGTCGGTGACGAAGGTAATGGCGTCGGCGTGCGGCCTGCCGTCGTCGCGCGGGGCGAGACGATCGAGGTGGCCACACAGGGTCCGGACCACCTCCACGTTGGTGTGCTCGTTGAAGCCGCCGATGTTGTACACCTCGCCCGGGGTGCCCGCCTCCATCACCCGCCGCATACCGCGACAATGGTCGTCGACGTAGAGCCAGTCGCGAATGTTGCCGCCGTCGCCGTAGACCGGCAGCGGCTTGCCGTCGAGGCAGTTGAGGATCATCAGCGGGACGAGCTTCTCCGGAAACTGGTAGGGGCCGTAGTTGTTCGAGCAGTTGGTGGTGAGGACCGGCAGGCCGTAGGTGTGGAAATAGGCGCGCACCAGGTGGTCCGCCGACGCCTTGGAGGCGGAGTACGGGGAGTTGGGGGCGTACGGGGTGGTCTCGGTAAAGAGCCCCTCGGCGCCGAGGCTACCGTACACCTCGTCGGTGGAGACCTGGAGAAAACGGAAGCGGTCGCGTGGCGCGTCGCTGAGGGTCCGCCAGTAGGCGAGCGCCGCATCCAGGAGGGTGAAGGTCCCGACGACATTCGTCTCCACGAAGGCGGCGGGGCCGTCGATCGAACGATCCACGTGCGACTCAGCCGCCAAATGGAAGATCCCGTGCGGCTGGAAGTCGGCGAGCAACGCCGCCACTGCCGCTGCATCACAGATGTCGGCGTGGATGAAGCGGTGGCGCGGGTGGTCGAGGAGAGGACCCAGGGAGTCGAGGTTGCCGGCATAGGTGAGCGCGTCGAGGTTGGCGACCTCGTGCTCGGTCTCGGTCAGGAGCTGGCGCACCAGGGCGGAACCGATAAATCCGGCACCGCCGGTAACCAGAAAACGCAAGCCGTCCATGACCCCTAGTAGACGATCTGGCGGACCGAAGGCGCAAGGTCCGCCGCGGCCCGAGCCCTACGCGGAGAGCCCCTGCACGACCTGATAGCGCGTGTCGTACGACGAGCGGGTGAGGAGGAGCTGGCTCCCGAGACCCTCGGCGCGGTTGATGAGCAGGGGCGCCTGGAGGTTCGCAGTGATCTCCTCCGGGTCGTCGCTGAGGGTGAGGATGACGCGCATGATCCCCTGCGCACCGTCCTCCAGACGGACGGCGGTGAGGTCACCGTGTCCGAGATGCGGGACGTAGTCGTCGCACACCGCTTGTGGATCGACCACCGCGAAGGCGAGAGCCGGCGCCTCGGTCGACTGGAGCCACTCGAAGGGGGCGATCTCCGCCACCTCTACGAGGACGTAGTCGTGGAGCTCCTCGAAGCCGGGGATGCCGTCGACAAAATGGATCACCGACCCCTCCGCCACCTCTACCTCTCCGAGCTGATCGCTTTGGATCGTATCCATCCCCTCACTCCTCGCCACGGACACGGCCGGCGAGACCGGTGAGCCCCCCCTTGGGGCCACTGGCGGCACGGCGATTTTCCGCCTGGATGGCCTCGAAGAGCTCACCCCGGTAAACCGATACGTCGGCGGCGGCGTCAATCCCGAGCCGGACTTGCTTCCCCCGGATCTCCAGAACCTTCACCTGGATTCCACCGCCGATGACGATGGTCTGCCCTGACTTCCTTGTCAGAATCAACATGATTATTGTCCCGTGGTCGCGCTGCGGTTGTCTCCTCCTCGAACGCCATTATAGGTAGTCAAGCAACGATCTCTGCAGGACCCGCGCTGCGGTCCCCAGGGTAGCCTGATAGACCGCCTCCGTCGCGCTCATATTGGTAATTGCGGTGGCCATGTCGGCGTCTTCGATCTGCGAACGGAGCCCCTCGATGGTAATCGACCTCTGAGACAAGTCGTTCTTTGCGGACTCTACTATGTTGAGACGGCCACCGATGACCCCCTGCCCCTCGCTCATCTGGCCGACGGACTGGTTGACCTTGTCGATGATCGTCTGGATGGCGGCCTGATCGTCATTCTCCAGGGCGAACTTGAAATTTTCCAGGGTCCCGAAGAGGCTCACCCGTCCCGAGTCGGTGGTGCCATCCATATTGCTGTCACCGAGGAAGAACTGGTGGCCATGGACGTTGGCGGTCACCGTCTGCCCCTCACCAACGGAGATCTGGCTGTCGTTGCCGTCACCGCGGTAGACCACGTGCGGGGTGATGAGAAAGCTGTCGCCGGCGGCGGGTGCGCCGCTGATGGTCACCTCGTTTCCCTTGCCGTCAAAGTCGATGGGCGAACCGGCGGTGTAACTCCCGGTCGCGGTGGTAGCGTTGGTGCCGACTTCGACCACCTCGTAGGTACTGGCGGTGGTGAAGCGAATCCGATAGCGGGAACCGGAGACCGCCTCCGGATCGAAGGTCCCGGTAGCGATCGTTCCGCTGCCGCTGTTACCGGCCTCGGTTGCGACGGTCAGGTCGCGCACAAAGGGAGGCTGGTCGGTCTGATAGCCGCCGAAGAGGTATCGCCCCCCGAGCTCACTGTTGGCGAGACGCTTGACCTCGTCGAGCTGCTGGGTCACCTCGGTGGCGATCACCTGCCGCTGGTCCGAGTCGAGGGAGCCGTTCGCCGACTGGATGGCCAGCTCAAGAGAGCGATAAAGGACCTCCTGGGCCTGACCGAGGACATTCTCCGAGACATTCAACCTAGAGGTCACCGACGACAGATTGCGCTCGTACTGGTCGTTGCGCGCCTGCACCGCCTTCAGCCCCATGACCCGGTAGGCGCCGCTCGGGTCATCCGACGGGTGGTTGATCCGCCGTCCGGTGGCGACCCGCTCCTGGCTGATGAGCAGCCGCCGACCGCCGCGCGCTAGCTGGGTGCGGATGTTGCCCAGAAGGATATTTTGGGTCACGCGAAACAAGGGCTACTCCATCTCTGTGTTATCGACCACCGTCACATATTCAGGAGGGTCTCGAGCATCTTGTCCGCAGTAGCGATCACCTTCGCAGCCGCCTGGTAGGAGCGCTGGAATTCCACCAGATTCGCCGCCTCCCCATCGGTAGAGACGCCGGAGACCGCGTCACGCTGGGCCTGCACCTGGGACACCACCAGATCCTGGCGCTCAAGACCTTTCTGTGCCTGAGCGCTATCGACACCCGCCTGGGAGACCATGCCGGAGATCGCCTCGGTCAAAGTGGTCGAGCCGCCGCCCATGGTCCCGCTGGTGGCGAGGTCGGCGATCGCCATCGCCGTCTCGTTGTCGCCCGGCAGGCCGGCCGCGGTCGCCGAGGCGACCACGAGCTGCGGATTGGAGACGAGGGTAGAGTCGACGCGCATCGAGGTGTAGTAGCTCGACCCCGGTACCACCGAGAAGGTGTCGCCGTTGGCGGGCGCGCCACCGCCATTGGTGACCGCCACCTCGACCCCGTCGAAGGCGATGGTCGCACCGCTGGTGTAGTTGCCGGCCGCAGCGGGGATGACCGTCGCGCCGCTCGTGGTGTCCACCACCTGATAGGTATCGGCGGCGGTGAAGGTGATCTCGTAGCCGTGGCCGGTGAAGGCGGAACCGTCCACCACCGCCGGCGCACCGATTGCCGCACCACCGGTGTTGGAATTGCCCGCCCCGGCGGTCAGCGGGGCGGTAAAGAAGGGGTGGCCGGTGGTCCCGTCGAGGGCGTAGCCGGCCGCGTGGTTCGCGTTCACGTTGGCAGCGAGAAACACGGCGACCTCGTTCAGCCCCGCCTGCACATCGGGGATGTCGCTGCGAATCACCTGCAGGGCGGCGCCGATCCGGCCGCGCTCCGGGAGGTCAAAGAACGGATTCGAGCCGCTACCCTGCAACACTGCGAGGGTCGGCAGGCCGTTGGCGTCGTTGACCACCTCGATCTGCTGCGCCTGCGCCCCCTGCACCAGGGTCTGCCCCTTCACCTGGACGGTGAAGTCGAGGGGATCGCCGCTCTCCACCACCGACAGCTCGGTGAGGTTCGAGAGCCGCCCGAGGAGGGCGTCGCGGGTGTCGCGCAGGTCGTTGGCATTGTTTCCCCCGGCCTCGGACGAGACGATCGATCGGTTAGTGTCGGCAATCTGAGCGGTGATGTCGTTGACCGTCGAGACCGACGCATTCAGGTCGGAGCGCATGTCCACCGCCACCCGGTCGATGCCCTCGGCGTAGAGGGAAAACTGGCGCACCAGGGCCTGCCCGTTGGCGACCACCGCCTGTCGCTCCGCCACCCCCTCCGGGGTCACCGCAAGCTCGTTCCAGGCGGAAAAGAAGGCAGAGAGAGACTCGGAGAGCCCCCCGACCTGCGACTCACTCAGGACCTCCGCGATGTGGCTCGCCGCAGTGGAGAGGAGATCGAGTTGGCCGCGCGCCTGCTTCTCGGTGAGGAGCTGGTGTTCCAGAAAGCTCGACGTAATGCGCTGGATCGACTCCGGCCTCGCTCCGGTCCCGAGAAACCCACCGGGCACCAGTTGCGGCCTCGTGGCAGCGGAAAAGACTTCCTGCCGGCTGTAGCCGTCGGTGTCGGCGTGGGAAATGTTGTGCGCCGTCGTCTGCACCCGCATCTGGGCCAGCTCCAGGGCGCGTCTGCCCATATCGAGGATGCCGGAGAGGGACACTTAGGGCTCGCTTCGCTCGCAGGGGTGAGGGGTGGGCTCGCTGCGCTCGCGGGATGAGGGATGGGGGGACGGTTGGCCGCTACGCGGCCAGATGTTTGTTTCGTGGGTGGCTTCCATCGGCATCTCATCGGCCCGAAGGGCCGTCCTCCCCTTTCTACTTTCTACTTTCTACCTTCTACTGTTGTTCCCGGTTTCTACTGTTGTTCCCGGCCCGAAGGGCCATCCTCCCCTACTTCCCTAATCCCTAGCGGCTCCTCACGCCGTCTCCTGAAGCACGGCGCCACGACTCTTGCCCTCGGCGACCACACCCTCGCCGCCATAGAGGCTCACCGACCCCTCCACCTCGCGGCGAATCATCTGCACGATGCCGTGAATCGTGTCGACCGAGACACCGAGGAGGTGGTGGGCTACCTCACCGCGACGCCGGACCTCCGCCGCCACCCGGGCGAGCTGGCGTCGCAACGACTCCAGCTCCCGACGATCCGCCGGCGGCAGCCGCTCGAGCACCGCGCCGACACTCACCGCGTCAGCCGCGATCCCGAGGTGCGCCCCCACCTCGGCGAGGCTGGCGCTGCGCGCATCTCCCACCTCCCCCATGATCCCGAGGAGCTCCTCGGTCTCGGCACGCACCTCTACCAGCCCGGGCGCGCCCACCCGCTTCAACACCTCCCGTTGCCGATCCAGCAGAGCGGCGAGGCGCTGAAAGAGGTCAGACTCCTGCTCCATGTTGCGCAGCAGGGCGTTGATGCTGGTGATGGCCTCAGGGGCCAGAGGGTTATTCATCGTGCTCTCCTTGCATGACGTTGCCTTGTGCCGCTCCGGGTACGCCGGGGGTGAGCCGCTCGGCCCACTGGCGCTCGAGCATCTCGGCGATGCCAAAGCCGCCGCGCTCGGAAGAGATCTTGGCGAACTGCGAGTCACGCATGTCGGTGAAAATTTTCTCGCCGTTCGAGTGACCCAACAGACCCTCACCGGAGTCGGCCGAGTGGCCTGCCTTCAGGACCATCTGGAGAAAGAGCGACTCGAACTGCTGCGCCGCCTTGTGCAGCGCCGCCGGCGAGTCCGCTGCCGAGGTCCGGTGCGAGGCGACATCCGGCGAGGTGATCAGCCCGGGCGGCAAGGCAACCGGCTTCATTTAGATGATCTCCAGCTCGGCGTGCAGGGCACCCGCCGCCTGCAACGCCTGAAGGATGGCGATGAGATCGCCGGGGCCGACGCCGAGGGCGTTCAGGGCGCCGACCACCTCCGCCAGGCTCACCCCCTCGGGGACCACCACCAACCGCCGCTTCTCCTCCTTCACATCCACCGTCGAGTCGGTTGCCTGCACGGTGGTGCCACCGGTAGACAACGGCGATGGCTGAGAGACGAGCGGGGTCTCCTTGATCGAGATGGAAAGGCCACCGTGGGCAATGGCGACGGTCGAGATGCGCACCCCGGCACCCATCACGACAGTGCCGGTGCGCTCGTTGAGGATCACCTTCGCAGCACGGTCCTCGGTTACCTCCACCCCTTCGAGACGGGCGACAAACGGCACCGGGTGATGCAGATACTCATCGGGAACCGTCACATCCACCGTGCCGGCGTCGGTCGCCGCGGCCAGGTGGCGACCGAACCGCTCGTTGATCGCCACCGCGAGTCGCTCGGCGGTGGTGAAGTCCGGATAACGGAGGGCGTACCGGAGGTGATCGGCATCGGCGAAGTCGACATCGACCTCGCGCTCCACCAGGGCCCCGGAGACGATGCGGCCGGTAGTCGGGTGGTTCTTCTGCACCCCACCGCCGCCGCGCCCGCCGAAGGAGAAACCGCCGATCGAGACCGCCCCCTGGGAGACCGCGTAGACTTTGTTGTCCGCCCCCTTCAGCGGAGTCATCAGTAAGGTGCCGCCGCGCAGGGACTCTGCATCGCCGATCGAGGAGACGGTGACGTCGAGGCGGCTCCCCTGGCGAGCGAAGGGGGGGAGGTCGGCGGTCACCATCACCGCGGCGATGTTCTCCACCTTCAGGGCGCCGGCATCCACGTTCACCCCGAGACGCTCGAGCATGGCGGTGAGCGACTGGCGGGTAAAGGTCGACTTCACCCCGTCGCCGGTCCCATCGAGCCCCACCACCAGGCCGTAGCCGATGAGCTGGTTGCTCCGCACCCCGGTGAGGTCTGCGACATTCTTCAGCCGCGTGGCGCCGGCGTGCGCCGGCGCCAGCACTGTGAGGAGGAGGATCGCCAACCCGGTAAGACAGCTCAGCCGGGTGGCTTTGTCGGTAGGAGCGAGCTCCCGCTCGCGATCCGCGCCACCGGCGCGGCCGGCCCGAAGGGCCGGGATCACCGCGAGGACGCGGCCCGAAGATGCGGTCACCTGCGCGCCCGTAGCCACCTTTTCAGCAAGAGGTTCCATCAGAAGGGCCATACCTTGTCCACGACCGTCGCCAACCACCCCTGCCGCTGCTGGTCGGCGACCGCACCGACGCCGTAGTAGCTGATCGAGGCGTCGGCGATCTGGGTGGAAGAGATGGTGTTGGTGGGAGAGATGTCTTCTGGTCGGATGATCCCGGTGAGGAGGATGTACTGGTTCTCCTCGTTGAGATTGATCCGCCGGCGGCCTTCGATCACCAGGTTGCCGCTCGGCAACCTCCGGGTGACCACCGCGGTGAGGGTGGCGTCGAGCTTGCCGCTCCGCTCGGTGGCGCCGTCGCCGGCGAACTTCTTTTCGCTGGAGGCGGCCAGGAGCGACGAGAGGTCGAGGCCGATCGCCGCGGCGCCGGCGCCGTTGGCGGTGGCGACCCGCGCCTTGCGCGCGTTCGCCGCCGTCTCCAGACCGAAGAGGGAGGGGATCCCGAACTTGACGTCGTTCTTCCGGTTGAGGTCGGTCTTCGCCGACTTCGAGGCGCTGGAGGTCTCCTTTACCTTGACGGTGACGATGTCCCCTACCCGCCGCGCCCGGTGATCGGTAAACAGGGAGCCGCGCCCCTCGCTCCACAGGGAGCCGGTGAGCCGCGGCGGCGCCGGTGGCGGCTGCACCTCCGCTTGCGGCAACACCTCCGATGCCAAGGGGTGAGGCAGACCACGGTGGTGGGCGGCGCAACCGAGACTGGTCGCCACCACGGACGCAACCGCCAGGCGCCACAGGCGCTGCCACCTAGATCGATTCATCAGAAGCCCACCTCTACCGTCGCGCTGTCGACCACCCTGCCCATCACCACCTTGCCCGAGGTGGCGTTGGCCACCCGCACCCGCGCATCGCGTCCACCCGCTTCACGCACGACGCCGCGCGCCCGCACCTGCAATGGGCCACGGTGGGCGACAAGGGTGACGCGATCGCCACGGCGGACCACCGGGACGGCCTTGAGCTGCGAGAGACGCATCACGTCGCCGGCGCGTACTGAGCGGATGAGCTGCATCCCCACCGCGTCCGCCTGACGTGCCACAGGGTCACGCCCCACCGCCCCCCACGGCAGGGTGTCGTGCCGTAGGGAGTCCGCCTCCACCACCGTGCCACGCCGGAGATCCGTAGCGGCCACCCAGACCGGACGTCGCCGGTCGATCTGCGCGGTGACCCGCAGGCGACGCACCACGCCGCCGGGCGCCTCGACTCGCAGGTGGAGGACGACGGTGCCGGCCAGGGCAACGCCGCGGCCACGCGAGATGGAGAGGTGGAGGGGACCGGCAGGCAGGATCGGATCACCGGTAAGGACAACACGCTTCACCTGCCACTGGTCGCCGCTGTTCTTGAGCTCACGGTCGACAAAACGCTCCACCTCCCGCTGCACCCTTGTGGTATCGAGGCGCTGGGGGGAGACAGCACCCGCCCGTGCACCCCCGGCCAGGAGGAGGAAGACAAGGCCGAGGGCGAGGGACAGCGGGAGGTGGAAGGGGGGGCGCGCAACGCGCGCAGGGGTGAGGGTTGAGG
>CAZRGD010000034.1:0-13426 GCA_964599505.1 uncultured Nitrospirota bacterium
GTCCCCTTCCCCCCCTTGCCCCCCGCTCCGCCTCGCTCACCCTGCCCTGGTCGCGCCGAGGTGTGGTCCGACCGCCCGCCCCGGCGCGGACCTGGCTGCCCTGCGTGGGGGGGGTGAGGTGCACGCGGCGGCGGTGCGGCGCCACCTGGGGGTGGGGCGTCGCGGCGTCGGCATCGCCCTTGGACAGGCGGTGGTGGCGGCCCTCGCCGATGACCGGTCGGCGGTGGCCCGCCTGGCCGCGGCGATGGCGGAGGCGGGCGTCTATCCCTTCACCCTCAACTGCTTTCCCTACGGCAACTTCCAGTCGCGGGTGGTGAAGCGGGCGGTCTACACCCCGGACTGGACGAGCCCGGCGCGGGCCGACTACACGGTGGCGGCGGCGCGGCTGCTGGTCGATCTGGCGCCGCCGGAGGTGGCCACCGCCACCCTCTCCACCCTCCCCCTCGGTTGGGGCGACGGCTGGGACGGGGACCACACGGAGGTGGCGTGCGCTCGCCTCATCGCCACCGCCGTCGCCCTGCAGCGGCTGGCGGACGAGACCGGGAGGGGGGTGCGCCTCTGCCTCGAACCGGAGCCCGGCTGTGTGGTGGAGACGACCGCCCAGGCGATCGACCTCTTTCACGGTCCCCTGGCCGCGGCCGCACGGGCGGCGGGGGAGGGGGTGTCGCTCGTCGACGAGACCCTCGGCATCTGCTTCGACTGCTGCCACCAGGCGGTCGCCTTCGAACCGCCCGAGGCGAGCCTCGACGCCCTCGCCGCCGCCGGGGTGGTGGTCGGTAAGGTGCAACTTTCCTGCGGCCTGGAGGTGGCCGATCCGAGCTCGGCCGCGACCCGCACCGCCCTCGCCTCGTTCGACGAGCCGCGCTTCCTCCACCAGGTGCGCGCCGGGGGTCCCGATGGGGTGGTGGCGGCGGCGGACGACCTCGGCGACGCCCTGGCGGCGGCTGCTGCCGGTGACTTCCCGGTGGACCGGCCGTGGCGCGTTCACTTCCATGGTCCGATCCACCGCCCGGTGGTGGGGGCGGTGGCCACTACCCAGGGGGAGCTGGCCCGCGCCATCCGCCATATCGTGGCGGCGCGTCTCTGCGACCATTTGGAGGTGGAGACCTACACCTGGTTGGTCCTCCCCGAGGGGGAGCGGCCCACCGACGACGACGCCCTCGCCGGCGCGCTTGCCGCCGAGGTGGCGTGGGCCCAGGGCTCGGTCGCCGCCGCCTCCGGCGCGGAGGCACAGCGATGAGCGTGGCGCCGGTGGTGGTGATCGATGTCGTCGGCCTGACCCCGGCGCTCCTCGGTGAGGCCACCCCGAACCTCAACCGCCTGGCGAACGACGGCTTCCTCGCCACCGTGACGCCGCCCCTGCCGGCTCTCACCTGCACCTGCCAGGCGACCCTGCTCACCGGGCGGCCCCCTCGTGACCACGGCATCGTCGCCAACGGCTGGTACTTCCGCGACCTCGCCGAGGTCCTCTTCTGGCGCCAGTCGAACCGCCTGGTGCAGGCACCGAAGGTGTGGGAGACAGCGCGGGGTTCGCGGCCCGATCTCACCTGCGCCAACCTCTTCTGGTGGTACAACATGGGCTCCACCGTCGACTGGTCGGTGACCCCGAGGCCACTCTATCCGGCGGACGGGCGAAAGATCATCGCCATCTACGGCGAGCCGCCGGCGCTGCCCACCTCCCTGGAGCAAGAGCTCGGTCCCTTCCCCTTCTTCCAGTTCTGGGGGCCGGGGGCGGGGGGTGCGTCGAGCGAGTGGATCGGCGCGGCCGCACGCCTCACCTTCGACCGCCACCGCCCCGACCTCACCCTCGTCTACCTGCCGCACCTCGACTACGACCTCCAGCGCCTCGGCCCCGACCATCCCGCTATCGGCCGCGCGGTGGCCGAGGTGGACCGCATTGCCGGGGCGCTCATCGACCACGTGCGCGGCGGCGGCGCCGAGGTGGTGGTCTGCTCCGAGTACGGCATCGAGCAGGTGGCGCAGCCGGTGGCGATCAACCGGGCCCTGCGAGAGGCGGGGCTCCTGCGGGTGCGGGAGAGCGAGATCGGCGACCTCCTCGACCCCTTCGTCTCCCGCTGCTTCGCGGTCGCCGACCACCAGGTGGCGCACTTGTACGTGCGCGACCCGGCGGACCTGCCGCAGGTGGATGCGCTCCTCGCCAGGCTTCCGGGAATCGCCCAGCTTCTCGACGGCTTGAGTATGCGCGCCGCCGGCCTCGACCACCCGCGCGCCGGCGAGCGGGTGGCGGTGGCCGAGGCGGGGTGCTGGTTCACCTACGACTATTGGCTCGACGACGACCGCGCCCCGGACTTCGCCCGCACCGTGGATATCCACCGCAAGCCGGGCTACGACCCGCGCGAGCTCTTTCTTGATCCAACCCTCCGCCTCCCGAAGCTCCGTATCGCCCTGCGCCTGCTCCAGAAGCGGCTCGGGATGCGCTACCTCATGGACGTCATCCCCCTCGACGCCACCCTGGTACGCGGCAGCCATGGCCGCCTTCCCACGAGCCCGGAGGCGGGGCCACTCCTCATCGCCTCCAACCGCATCGGCGCCTGCGACACCCTGGAGATGGCCGCGGTGCATGACCTGCTATTGCGCCAGCTCGGCATCTGAAGAGGGTGGCACCGGATCGGAGGTACATCGGTAGGAGCGAGCTCCTGCTCGCGATCCAGGCCCAAAGGGCCTGCCGCGCCACCGGCGCGGATCGGGGGCATGGCCCCCTCCTACCGGGGGTTTGGGGGGCATGGTGCCGAGTTTTGGGGGGGGGCACGGGTGCGAGGCGCTCAGAGAACACGCCCCTCGGTGAGGGTCCAGCGCAGGTCCAGCCGCGCCGCCTCGGCCGCCTCGGCTACCGCCGCCGGCAGGCGGAGGGTGTGCCACGCCTCGAAGCCGTGGTGGCGCCGGTAGCCGTCGGCGATGGCGGCGGCGAGCCCCTCAGGGGTACGGCTCGTGAGGTGGGGTACAGGGTCGGCGGTGCACCGGGCGAGGGCCGCCGCCCACGCCGCCCGGGTGGTGTCGTCGGGAAAACGGAGGCAGTCGGCGAGCGCCGCCGCGTCGTGGGTGAAGGGGATGGCGCCGTGCTGGAGGAAGGCGCGGCGTAGACGCCGCTGCGCCGAGCCGATCCACTTGCGGCCGGCCAGGGCGACCTCGCCGGCCGAGGGGGCGGCGTAGCAGGCGGCGCGCAGGCGCGCCTCGCCGGTCGCTCCACGGGTCCGGCCGAGCTCCGCCACCGGAAGGCCGAGGGAGGCGAGGGCGGCGATGAGCGGCGCGATCGCCCACCGATAGCAGGTGACCACCGTGGCGCCGGGGTGGGGGAGGGGGGCGACGATCGCATAGGTGAGGCCGGGGCCGTGAAAGACCGCCCGGCCACCGGTGGGCCGCCGGACCACCGCGACGCCCAGTTGCGCACACGCCGCGAGGTCGACGCCATCGGCGTCGACCTCCTGATGGCGACCGAGGGTGAGGGTGGGGCGGTCCCACGGGTAGAGGCGCAGGACCGGCGGGGCCACCTCCTCTTCCGCCCGGTGGAGCAGCCACCGGTCGATCGCCATCTGCACCCACGGCGGCCGCGGCGGCGCAACGTCGATCTCCCACGGTGAGCTCCCGGTCCGCGTCATGGGCGGTAGTGTGGCCCCTGCTCGAGGGTGGCGGCCACCGTCGGCGGGCGGGTCGACGCCATTCGTCCCACGCGTGTTAGCCTCCGGTTATGGCCCCGTCTGCATACGAGCCCGCCCCGCGTCCTCGGCCGCTGCCGGTCTCCGAGGCGGAGTACGACGACAACGGTGTCGACCTCACCCTCCTGCGCTGGATGGCGTCGTTGACCCCCACGGAGAGGTTGCAGGTCCTGCAGGCGAACGTGGTCGCCCTCCAGAAGTTGCGCGATGGCCGGTTGCGTTCCTGATTTTCTTGCCGGCCTGCGAGCCCTGGCCACGCACGATGTGGAGTTCATCGTCGTGGGCGGCGTCTGCGCGGTTCTCCACGGGGCGCCGGTCACGACCTTCGATCTCGACGTGGTGCACAACCGCGACGATGCGAACCTTACCCGCCTCTCGTCGCAACGCGGGGTTTTCGGCGTCGTCAGCGAAAATCGACGTCGATGATCCCCTCGTGGTCGCGGGCGCGGCGGCGGAGCTGGGCGACAAGCCAGCGGCGGATGGGGCGGCGAGTGACCGGGAAGAGGATGAGCAGGCCAAGGGCGTCGGTGAGGAAGCCGGGCATCAGGAGGGTGAGGCCGGCGACGAGGATCATCGCCCCCTCGATGAGCTCGTTGGTGGGCGGCCGGCCGGCGACCAGGGACGACTGGATCGCCGCCAGGGTGCGGAGCCCCTCGGCCTTCGCCAGGGCGGCGCCCACCATGGCGGTGAGGATCACCAGAAGAATGGTCCACCCGGCGCCGATTACCCGGCCGACATGGATGAGGACGTAGAGCTCCGCCAGGGGGACGGCAAGGAAGAGGAGGAAGAGACGGGACATGGGAAGGGCACCATAGACACGGAAGCCGCCACGCCGCAAAGACGCGCGGTAGGAGGGGGCCATGCCCCCGATCGGGGGTTTACCGGGGTTCCGGTGCGAATCGCGGGCATAGCCCGCTCCTACGCAGTGAGGATCAGCGGAAGTAGCCGCAGAGGCCGGAAAGCTGCCTCACCCCTCGGCCTCACACGCCTCCGCCTCCAGCTCGCGGGCGCGGCGGGGGAGGACGCAGTGGAAGGTAGAGCCCTCGCCGGGGGTGGAGGTGACCCAGATCCAGCCGCCGTGGAGCTCGATGAGCTGGCGACTGATCACCAGCCCCAGGCCGGTGCCGCCGTAGGTGCGCGGCACCGAGCCGTCGAGCTGGTTGAAGCGTTTGAAGATGTTGCCAAGGTGCTCCGCCGGGATGCCGATGCCGGTGTCGCTCACCCCGAGGTAGAAGTACTCCCGCGGGTCGAGGGGCGCCGGGTAGTGGGCGCGGAGCTGCTTGACCACCTGCGGTCGCCGCTCCAGGAGGTCGAGGTGGACGGTGACCTCGCCCTGCTCAGTGAACTTGCAGGCGTTGGAGACCAGGTTGAGGAGCACCTGCTTGATCCGCATCCGGTCGACGGCGACCTCCGGCATGTTGTCGCCCACCTCCTGGCGGTACTCGTTCTGCCGTTTGATCGCCAGGGAGCGGGCCACCGGCGCGACCTCGTCGAGGATGGAGACGACGTCGGTCGCCTCTTTGTGGACGGTCATCATTCCCGCCTCGATGGTGGAAAAGTCGAGAATCGAGTTGATCAGGTGGAGCAGGTGGTTGCCGCACTCGTGGATCTGCTCCACGTCCTCGCGCACCTTGCCGTCCACGTCGCCGTCGATTCCCATGAGGATCAGCTCGGCGAAGCCGATGACGCCGTTCAGCGGGGTGCGCAGCTCATGCGACATGTTGGAGATGAACTCCGACTTCAGCCGGTCCGAGTCACGTGCCTGCTCCATGGCGCGCTGGAGCTCGACGTTTTTCTCCGCCAGGGCGCGGGTACGGTCGAGGACCTTGAGCTCCAGATCTCCCGTGTGCTCCTTGAGCTTGTGCTCACTCTCCTGCAGCCGGCCGATGGTGGAGCGGAGGTTGGCGGCCATGTCGTTGAAGGCGTTGCCGAGGAGCTCGAACTCGTCGCCGGTGTGGATCGCCACCCGGCCGCCGAGGTTGCCCTTGCCCCATTCGCGTGCCCGATCGGCGAGCTGGACCAGGGGACCGGTGACCCGCCGTGACAGGAAGAGGACCGCGAACAGGGCGAAGCTGAGGAAGACGGTGAGGGCCAGGAGCCCGACGCGCACCACATAGGCGACACGGTGGCTGGCGTAGGGCGGCACCACATGGACCTCGGCCCAGCCGTGCACGCCGCCGCGGGTCGCGGGGAGCGGGTGGGTGAAGCACCACACCGCGCCGCCGTCGGTGAGCTCGAGGAGGTAGCGGCTCGCCTTGCGGCTCGGGTTGCCGTCCAGGTTGAAGGGCGGCAGAAGGGGTGCGCGGCCTGGAATCCACCCCTTGCCGTTGTCGCGGTGAATCGCCGCCGCCTCGCGTCCGGCGGCGTCGTAGACCGCCACCCCGATGACCGCACCGTCCCCCGCTACCACCCGCGCCGCCGCGTCGATCCCCGCCGCCCGTGACGGGGCGAGGGCGATGACCTCGGCCACCGCCCCCGCCACCACCTCCCCGCGGCGGATGAGATCGCGTTGGAAGATGCCGGTCTGCTGGGCGTGGATGATGAAGCCGAAGACAACGCAGATGAAGAGGATGAGCAGGGCGATGTAGCCGAAGAACTTCCAGCGGAAGCTGGTGACCGGCCTGCCGTGAGGCGGGGTGGCCCCGGCCGCGGTGCGACTCCACGGCCACACCCCGTCGCCTGCCTCTCCGTGCTCTTCGCTCACACCGGCTCCCGCTGCGCGCTCAGCCCACCAGGGCGAGGGTCTCGGCGACGCAGCGCTCGATCCCCGCGGCCACGTCCTTGGTTCCCGGGCCGAGCATGTAGGCCGGGGTGGTCACTACCTTTTGCTTTTGGTCGACGATGAAGGCGTCCACCGGGCAGTCGCAGTGGTGTGCCCCCATGGACTCCAGCGCCGCCGCGGTCCCTGCGTCGTTGCCGATGGTAAGCTCCACGCCGTCGTCGCCGAGGATCTTGGCGATCAGGGCCGGGGCGATGCAAATGGCGCCGATCGGCTTACCGGCGGCGTGGACCGCGCGAACCAGCCGCTCCACCTCCGGGTCGACGGTGCAGTTGGCGCCGGAAATCGCGAAGTCGCACAGGTTCAGTGCCGCACCGAAGCCACCGGGGAGGATGAGGGCGTCGAGGGCGTCGGCGTTCGCCTCGGCCAGGTCACGGATCCGGCCGCGGGCGATGCGCGCCGACTCCACCAGAACGTTGCGGCTCTCCGCCTGTTGCTCACCGGTGAGGTGGTTGACGACCTTACGTTGCGCCACGTCCGGCGCAAAGCAGGAGACCTCTGCCCCGGCCCGGTCGAGCGCCAGGAGGGTGAGGACCGACTCCTGAATCTCCGCCCCGTCGAGGTAACCACACCCGGAAAGGATTACACCCACACGTGCCATCGTCGTACCTCCTCGATTTGGGGCCACCACGCCGTGGCGTAGGGTCCGGTTGCTGCACTGCATCGCAGCCGCCAGGGCTACCCCCCTCGGGGCCCCGGTGGTCGTACCTGTTCGCCGCTAACCCACCGTCACCTCCCGCTCTGCCACGGTGAGTCCGAGGTCGTCGATCATCGCCTGGTCCTGCGCCGGCGACGCGCCGATGGTGGTGAGGTAGTTGCCGGTCATGGTGCCGTTGGCCCCGGCGAGGAACATCATCGGCTGGAGCGAGCGCAGCCCCACCTCGCGCCCCCCGGCGACCATGATGTTGCGGTCCGGGAGGATGAAGCGGAAACAGGCGATCGCCGCGAGGATCTCCATCGGCGCCAGGGGGGCGCGCTCGCCCAGCGGCGTGTTGGGCTGCGGGTTGAGGAAGTTGAGCGGCACCATGTCCGGTGCCACCTCCTTGAGGACGAAGGCGAGCTCCACCCGCTGCTCCGGCGTCTCGCCCATCCCCAGGATGCCGCCGCTGCAGATGTGGATCCCCGCCTCGCGGCAGTGGCGCAGGGTGGCGATGCGCGCCTCGAAAGCGTGGCTGGAGCACACCTCGGGGAAGAAGCTCGGCGCCGTCTCCAGGTTGTGGTTGTAGCAGACGAGCCCGGCCTCCTTGAGGCGGCGCGCCACCTCCGGCGAGTCGATCAGGCCGAGGGAGGCATCGGCGTTCACGTCGCCGCGGGCGGCGAGGGTCTCGATCTGCGCGCACACCGCGTCGAGCACCTCCCCCTCCTTCAGGCCGCGCCACGCCGCCACTACCCCGAAGGCGCGGGCGCCCTGAGCTACCGCCTCATCGGCGGCGCGCGCCACCGCGTCCGCCTCCAGGAGACCATAGTTGTCGATCGGGGCGGCGAAGCGGCTCGCCTGGGCGCAGAAGGCACAGTCCTCGGTGCAGCCGCCGGACTTGGTGTTGACGATCGAGCAGAGGTGGACCTCGTCGCCGACGAACTGGTGGCGGATCCGGTTGGCCGCCGCCATCAGATCCATGACGTCCGGCCCGTCGAGGCGGATCAGCGCCTCCGCTTCACCCGGGGAGATGGCGCCGCCGCCGGTGATCTTGTCGTAACAGGAACGGATGAAGGAGTGGCTCACAGTGGCCTCGTGTTGGGGGCGTCACGCGACCGAGAGGGTGCGGACGACCTCGGGGGGAAGGGGACAGACTTTACCAGTAGGGTCGACACACCCCAAACGGATGGTGCCGTCGACGAAGAGGATGTCGCCCTCGCCGTGCACCGGCTGGCTGACCGTGAGCGACGCCCGTCCGACCCGTTTCACCTCCACGCCGACTCCAAGGAGCGCCCCGAGGGGGGCGGGGCGGCGGTAACGCAGGTGTGCCTCGACCACCACGAACCACCGCCCGAGGCGGTGGAGGTCCGCCATCGCCACCCCGTGCGCCTCCAGCCACGCCCACCGTGCCCGTTCCATGATCTCCAGATAGCGGGCATAGTAGACCACCCCGGCGGCGTCGGTGTCGCCATAGGTAACCTGATAGGGAAAGGTGAACTTGTCCATGCAACCCCCTGTGTTGACGAGCAAAGAGCGTGCAGTTTTGCGGCGGAAAGGGCAGAGCCTGCCAGCGATCGTAATGGTCGGACAGGCCGGTGTCACCGCCGCGGTCGGTGAGGCCCTGGAAGAGGCCCTCGATGACCATGAGCTGGTGAAGGTGCGTATCGCCACCGACGATCGCGACTATTGCAAGGCGTCGGTCGAGTCCCTCGCCCGCGACCACGCTGCCGCCGTGGTGAACCGGATCGGCCGGACGGCGTTGCTGTATCGGGAGCGCCCGGAAGAGGAGAAGGGTGCAAAATCGAGTGCCAACGGGTTAAAGAGATAGGACGATCGAAGCTACTGAGGAGATGTTGTGCGCAGATTTTCGTAAGGTCGGTAGGAGCGGGCTCCTGCCCGCGATCCGCGGCCGGTGGCCGCGGCAGGCCCGAAGGGCCTGATCGCCGGCGGGAGCCGGCTCCTACCTTTCAGCTGACCTCCCCCTGTCTCCCTACCTCCCTATTCCCCGCGAGCGAAGCGAGCCCCAACCATGTCCCGTAGCCGCATCGTCGCCACCGGCAGCTACCTCCCCGAACGGGTGGTTACCAACCGCGATATGGAGCGGTGGATGGAGACGTCGGATGAGTGGATCCGCCAGCGCTCCGGGATCCGCGAGCGCCGTTTCGCCGCCGACGGTGAGGCGACCTCCGACCTCGGTCTGGTCGCCGCCCGCCGGGCACTTGCGGTGGCAGATCTGGCACCGGGGGCGATCGACCTCATCCTCTTTGCCACCTCCACCGCCGATTACCTCGTCCCCGGCGCCGCCTGCTTTCTCCAGCACAAGCTCGGGACGCGGACCGTGGGGGCGATCGACGTGCGCGGCCAGTGCTCCGGCTTCCTCTACGCCCTGGCGCTGGCCGACGTCTACGTGCGCGCCGGGGAGGCGGATCGAGTCTTGGTGGTGGGTGCCGAGGTCCAGTCTGCGGCCCTCGACCTCTCCGACACCGGCCGCGACACCGCGGTCCTGTTCGGCGACGGCGGAGGCGCGGTGGTGGTGGGACGGGCCACAGACGACGACCATTGTCTCCTCGCTACCCACCTCGGCGCCGACGGCGCCTTCGCCGACGCCCTCTCCATCCCGGTCCCCGGCACCGCTCACCGCCCCTTCCTCGACGGCGAGCAGGTGGCGGCCGGGCTGCACCGGATCCACATGGATGGTCGCCTGGTCTTCAAGCAGGCGGTGGTGCAGATGCCGGCCGCCCTGCGCGCCGCCTGTGACCGCGCCGGGGTGGCGGTCTCGGACCTCGACTGGGTGGTGCCGCACCAGGCGAACCAGCGGATCCTCGACGTCACCGCCGACGCCCTCGGCCTATCGCGCGAGCGGGTCATCTCCACCGTCGCGACGACCGGCAACACCACCGCTGCGTCGATCCCCATCGCCCTGGATACGGCGGTGCGCGACGGTCGCATCCAGCCGGGCCACCTGGTGGGGATGGTCGCCTTCGGTGCCGGCTTCACCTGGGGTGCGGCGGTGGCTCGCTGGTAGGAGCCGGTTGCACCGGCGCACCCGCCCGTGGGGCGGCTGCGGCCTACGGCCGCGCATCGCGAGCGGGAGCTCGCTCCTACCGGTGTTCCGGGCGATCGGTGCTCAAGTCGTCGGCGGGATGGTCGTAAGGTGGGGTATGGGAAAGCTCATGATCTTCATCGGGATCACCGTCGGCAGCGGCCTCGGCTGGTGGCTCGGCAGCTTCGTCGGCTTCATGACCGCCTACGCCTGTAGCTTTGTCGGTAGCTGCGCCGGCGTCGTTGCTGCGGTTCGGTTCAATCGCAACTACATGTAGGGCGGGCTGTAGGGCGGGGTCGTCACCGGCGGTCGCCGTGGCGGTTTCGCGCTCGACCGCGTTGGGGTCGTCACCGGCGAGGAGGGTGAGCAGGCGGTAGCCGGTGTTGATGAAGAGCAGCCCGGTGAGGCCGAAGAGGGCCTGGGTCGCCGGGCCACCGCCGGTGGCAAAGCTGTGGACCATCTCGGCGCCGCCACCGGCCCCAACCGCTACCGCGAGGAAGAGGAGGATGGGCACCGTGAGGACCGTGCCGGCCACCGCCATCACCTGCATGCAGCGCCACCGCCGGTCGCGGGTGAGGTCGCTGGAGCGCTCCAGCCCCCACCGTCGTCCCTCGAGGACGACTACCGGGGTCACTAGGGACCAGCGTACCGCCAGGCTCCCGATCCACACTGCGCCACCGCCGCCGACGACCACGAGGAGCAGGAGGATCGCCAGCCCCACCGCTCCCGGGTTGTGGAGGAGGCCAAGGGGGAGAACGGTGGTCACGACCACGGCGGCCAGGATCCCGCCGACTACCGTCATCGCGGCAAGCAGGGCGAGAGTCACCGCCGCCAGGTTCATCAACAGCCACGGCAGGCAGTCGAGCTGTTCGAAGAGGGCAGTGGCGAGCCCCACGGTGCCACCCACCTCGCGCACCGCCACGATTCGCAGGTAGGCGGCGGAGATCCACGCCGTCGCAGCCACGGAGATGAGGGTGGCGAGAAGGAATGCGAGGGGCGCGCCGCCGCCGCGGCGCAGCCCCGCGGCGTCTACCGCCCACTCCACCGGCACGGTGATGACGACGGTGAGGAGGATCGCCGGGACCAGGTGGCGCCACATGAGGGCGAGGGCGTCGACGGCGGTGGCGAGCACCGGCAGGGGCAGCCTCGCCATCACCCGACCTCGGCCAGCAGCCGTTCCATCACCAACCGCGCCGGCGAGGTGCCGGTGAGCCGCTCGACCTCGCGCATCCCGGTGGGGGAGGTGACGTTCACCTCGGTGAGGTGCTCGCCGATCAGGTCGAGCCCTACCAGCCTGAGCCCATCGGCGGCGAGGCGCGGCCCCACGTCGGCGACCAGCCGCTCTTCGCGTTCGGTGAGCTCGCTCGCCTGCGGCCAGGCGCCGGCGGCAAGGTTGCCGCGCAGCTCGCCCGGCGGCGGCACCCGGTTTACCACCCCCACCACCTCGCCGTCCCAGAGGAGCACCCGCTTGTCGCCCTCCTCCACCTCGGGCAGGTAGCGCTGCACCACCGCGTAGTGGCGGCCGTGGCCGGTCGCCTCCTCTACCAGGCCGCGCAAGTTGGGGTCGTCGGGACGGAGGAGAAAGACGCCTTGGCCGCCCATGTGGTCGGGCGGCTTGATCACCGCCGCCCCCATCTCCTCGACGAAGGCGAGGATCCGCGCCATGGAGGCGGTGGCGACCGACTCCGGGATCCACTCGGGAAAACGGAGGGTGACCATCTTCTCGTTCGCATCCCGCAGGGCGCCGGGGTCGTTGATCACCGCACACCCCGCCAGGGAGAGGCAGTAGGTGGCGCACAGGTAGTCGAGGTCAAACGGCGGATCTTTGCGCATGAGGACGTAGGCGTAGTCGGAGAGCTCCCGCTCCACCGCCTCGCCCACCTCCAGATAGCGGGGCGCCTCCACCACCGTCACCGGGTGGGCGCGAGCTCGGGCGGTGGCGCCGCGGGCGTAGAGGCCGTCGAGGGTGATCGCCTCGAAGCGGGCGCCGAGGGCGGTGCCCTGCTCCATCAGGGCGTAGGTGGTGTCTTTTTCGTAGTGGAGGGCGGCGGGTGGGTCCATCACCACCCCGATCAACGGTTCGGAAGCCATCGCCCATCGAACCACAACCGGCGCCCTGCGGCCACTGTGCGGCAGATGCTCCCCATCACACCGGGCGCAGCGACCTCTCACCGCGGCCGACCCACGCTCACACGGTGAAGATGGTAGAATTGAGTACCAGGGGTAGTGAGGAGTCCGAACATGAAGAACACCACGCGCACCGCAGCCCAGGATGTTCGGGCTCGTCTCACCGCCGCGTCCACCGTGGCGATCCAGCTATGGGGCCGGCCGGGGGTGGGTAAGACCACGGTCGTCGATCGCCTCGCCACCTCCCTCGCCAATCTGGAGGCGGTGGGGATGGTGACTCCGGCCCTGGCGCGCAGTGATCCGGCGAGCGTCACCCCGGAGGAGGCGCGGATCTGGAAGGTCGCGGGTGTCGACCACCTCACCGCCGACGACCTCTTGGTGCTCCTCGACCGCCTCCCCCTGCACCGTCTCGACTACCTCTTTGTGGAGGAGAACCGCGACCCCGCCAGGTGGCTGCCGTGCGATCTCGGTTGTCACGCCCGGGCCGTGGTCCTGTCGGCGGGGGGCCGTCCCGGCGAGATCGACGAGGCAGCGAAGGCGATTCGCCGCGCCCACTGCGTCCTCTTCACCCAGGGCGACCGTACCGATCTCGCCTCCTACGAGATGGGTGAGGCGTGCCGGCGGGTGCGGGCGGTGGCGGATGTGCCGACCTTCATCCTGTCGCACAAGCAGCACTCCGAGTGGATGGAGTGGATCTCCTTCCTCCACGACCTCCGTCGCCAGCACCTCTGCCGCCACGACGTGGGATCGGATACGGCGATCTTTTTCGGGTAAGGGCTGGCGGGGTGTGAGGATCGCCGGCTCCAAATCGAAATCGAAATCGGGATCGGGATCGCTATCGGGATCGGATCTCGTCTCCGCCCTCCTCCCACCGGTGGGCCGTCGTTCAGGATGCCTCTGGCACCGATCCGTACCGTGGCCCAGCGGGTGGGGGTCGATTTCGATCCCGATCCCGATAGCGATCCCGATTTAGAACCGACGATTATGGTGGGGGGGCGAGTCTTGACTCGTCTCCCCCCCTCCCTATACTCCCGCCTCGCTGACGCGGGGTGGAGCAGTCCGGTAGCTCGTCGGGCTCATAACCCGAAGGTCGGAGGTTCAAATCCTCCCCCCGCAACCAAAATTCAATAAAAAAATCGATTTAATTAAAATATTTCAATTCCATC
>CAZRGD010000035.1:0-8449 GCA_964599505.1 uncultured Nitrospirota bacterium
CGGCCCCCCCACCTGCGGCAACCGGCGCGCCGGCTCCGGGCGGGTGGGCGGCCGCCGGTGGCGGCCATCGTCCGCGCCGTTAAACGGCGGGCCGTTGTCATCGTCGAAGGGGAAAGCGCCGGGGGTGTGCAGAAGGTCGAGGTGGGCGAGGAGGTGGAGACGGCCGGCGGGACGGGCGTGGGTGAGCGAGCCCCGGAAGGTGCCAAAGCGGCCACCGCTGGCGGCAACGGTGGTGCGCGGCCGGGTGGGGCTCACGGTGACCAGGTTCACCACCCCGCCGATCCCCTGGCCGCCGAGCCCCACCGGGGAGGTGCCGCGGTAGACCTCGACGCGCGCCAGGGCCGCCGGCGGCAGGGTGGAGAGATCGACGGTGCCGGACTCGGCGGCGCGCAGGGGGATCCCGTCGAGAAAGAGGGCGACCTGATTGGCGCCGGTGCCGCGCAGAGAGACCGTGGCGAAGGTGCCGACCCCGCCGAAGCGGCGCACGCTCACCCCGGCCGACTCCTCCAGGAGGTCGGGGAGGTCGCGCGAGCGACCCTGCTCCCCCTGCGGGATCAGCACCGTGGCGGCAGCGGTGGCGTCCTCCGCCGGCCACGGCGGCGCCTCCACCGCCACCGGCGCCAGGTCGAAGGCGGCGGCGGGGGCGGGGGCGGCGATCAGCCACGCCACAACCACCAACCGGGGAAGAATGCGCCTAGATTCCATGGTCCCGACAACAGACGCGTCGGGCAGAGGGCAGGGGTATCCGACCCCGGTCCACCGGCTCGACCCGCTCACTCCGCGAAGCAGGGTTCGATCAAACGCCGGGGACGGTCTTCTGACTTATGGCGTGGAACCGAGGTTCCGCGGCGGCCGCGCCTTCTCGACCCGAGGGCCAATGGCAACAACTGCGACCGCCTCGCCAAATACAGCGGCGGGTCCGTGAGGGATTCACACCCCCTTCCCGTCACCCCAGCGAGGGGAGCGGCAGACTAGGGGCGACAGAGAGGCCGGTCAAGGAGATTGATGAGTGATAACAGATTATATTATAGTGTTACCATGATTCGCACTCAGATCAGCCTTGGAGAGGAGGAGTACGTCCTGGCCAAGCGAGAGGCGGCGCGGCTGGGAATCTCCCTGGCGGAGCTGACTCGACGCGCCTTGCGCGCCTCCCTGCCCGTAGAGGCGAAGGAGCCATGGATGCGGTACTGCGGTTTTATTGAGTCCGGAGATGTAAACGCCAGCGAGCACATCGACGAGGTCGTCTATGGCCACAAAGGTTGACGCCTATCTCGACACCGCGGCGCTCATCGCCTTCCTCGACCGCTCCGACACCCACCACCCCCTCTTCGCCCGCCTCTTCGCGACGCCACCGCGGCTGCTCACCACGTCGCTGGTCATCGGCGAAGGCCACGGCTGGTTTCTGCGCCGGTATGACGGCCACCGTGCCCTCCAGTTTCTCGACTTTGTCGACGCCCTACCGCGACTGACGATCTCCGCGGTCACCAAGGCCACCCTCGGTGAGGCGACGGTCCTCCTGCGCCGGTTCTCCGACCAATCCCTTACCCTCGCGGATGCGGTCGGTCTCCACCTGATGGGCCACCACCGCATCACCTCCTGCTGGTCCACGGACCGCCACCTTGCCCTCACCGGCGTGCCGCTGGTGATCCACCAGATGTAACAGCGAGCGCAGCGAGCCCCCCCATGCGTACCTTTGCCATCGGCGACATCCACGGCTGCCTCGGCCACCTGGAGGCGCTGTTGGTGCGGATCGGCTACCGGCCGGGGGCGGACCGGCTGATCTTCCTCGGCGACTACGTCGACCGCGGTCCCGACTCCGCCGGGGTGGTGGACCGCCTCCTGGAGCTGCGCGCCGCGAGCCCGCAGGTAGTCTGCCTGATGGGCAACCACGAGCGGATGTTCCTCGACTTCCTCGACGGTCGCAGCTCCGAGCCGTTCCTCTCCAACGGCGGCCGTCAGACCCTGGCGAGCTACAAGCGGCGCAGCCACCGGTGGCAGCGGCTCACCGGCCGTGCCGAGCTCCCGGACGACCACGTCGCCTTCCTCCGCGACCTGCCGCTCATGCACGTGACCCCTACCCATGTCTTCGTCCACGCGGGGTTGCGGCCGGGCGTCCCCCTGGAGGAGCAGCGGGAAGAGGACCTCCTGTGGATCCGCGAGCCCTTCTTCACCGTCCCGGTGCAGCTCAACCGTACGGTGGTCTTCGGCCACTCGCCCATGGTGACCCCGTTCCACGAGGAGAAGCGGATCGGGATCGACACCGGCGCCTGCTACGGCGGGCCGCTCACCGCCTACGAGGTGGAGGAGGATCGCTTCATCTCGGCACTGCCGTGATGGCGGGGGAAATTGGGGTCAGACGCTTCTTCCCTAATCATTTCATTTAGTCTATTAATCGAAGCTGTTCTTGCCCCGAAACGTGGGGTATGGGGTCGAGACGTCGCCCCAGAGACTGTGCCGCCACCTCAACCTGCTGGCGGCTCCGATCCTCAGGCCGAGAAGCCGCCTGGCCAGTAGAACCTGCGTGACGCCTGCGGGCGTCCGGTCTGGAGTCAGGCGGCAGAGCGTCGTGCTGAAGGTCAGGGGTGTTGGGTCGGGTGCACCACCCGTGACCACCCGCCCGGTATCGCTCACGCGGTCGCGACGTGCACTCGGGAGAGGTCCACCATGGAGCTCCACGAAAGTTGTGAGGCGAGGAAGGCGTCGATGGAGGGGACCTCCATACCCTGGTCATGCCGGTTGTGCCGCGCACCGTCCCGCGCCGTCCCCATCGTCGCGATGATTGCCGCGGGGGTGGGGGTGGCGGTCACCGTCGCCGTGGCCACCTGGGCATGGCACAACCAGGGGGAGCGGATCCGCCTCCTCTTCGAGGCCGCAGCTCAACAGCAGGCGGCGGCACTGGAGGTGGCCGTTAGACGTGAGGCAGAGCTGGCCCACTACTTGGCGGTGGTGGTGGACGCCCACCTCGATAACGCCAACCCCCTCCAGCCGAACAGCAGCGCCACCGCCGCCGAGGTCCGCAGGCTCACCACGGCGATCGCGCCGACGGAGCCGGCGATCGCAGAGATCGCCTGGCGGCCGGTCGCGGCGGGGGGGTGGTATCCCCTCCTCCAGGATGCGGCTATCCCTTTTGGCACCCACGGCCACCCCTTCCCGGACCTCTCCACAGCAGCGCGGTGCACACCGGTCGCCGCGCTGGTCCAGATGGGAGGGCGGTCGTCGCTGTGCTACGCCGTCGCGGTGGGGAAAGAGGGTGGTACCGTGGTGCTGGATTGGGACCTCGCGCGTGTGGTGGAGGATGCCCTCGCCCCCTTTCCCACCGTCCCCCTGGAGGTGACGATGGTGGCAGGCGAAAGGACGCTCTACCGCCACTGGCCACCAAAGGCGAGGGGGGCGGGGCGGATAACCACGCTCACCTGGCACCATCCGTTAGCGGTTTCCGGGACCGATCTGGCGGTGGAGATTAGCGCCCTGCCGGCCTTCGTGCGCAACAAGCGCTCCCCCCTGCCGTGGGTGGTCCTTGCCCTCGGCTGGGCACTGACCGCCTCCCTCACCCTCTACCTCACCACCCTCGCCCGACGGCGGGTGGCCCTGGAGACCGAGGTAGGGTCACGCACCCACGAGCTCACCGAGCGGACCGACGAGTTGGCGGCGGCCACCGCCCGCGCCGAGCGCGACCGGCAACGGCTGCTGCTCGTCCTCGACCACGCCCCCGTGGGGATCTGGCTCACCGAACGGGACGGCCACGCCCGCTTCGTCAACCCCGCCCTGTGCCGTGCCCTGGGGATCGACGAGCAACGCTTTCTTGCTGCCGCCCACTACACCGACCTCCTCGACGAGGAGGTCGCCCGCCAGGCACTGGCCTCGGATGCGGCGTGCATCGCCCAGAAGACGCCCTACCACTCCCTGGAGACGGTGGTCCGCGCGGACGGCGAGCGGCGAGAGATGGAGGTGGTGAAGGTGCGCATCCTCGACGCGTCGAGTGCACCCACAGGAATTGTGGGAATCGCCCACGACATCACCGAGAAGCGACGGGCGCAGGCACAGGAGCGGCAGCTCCGCGGGCAGATGGAGCACACTCAGCGGCTCGAATCCCTCGGGGTGATCGCCGGCGGCGTCGCCCACGACTTCAACAACCTCCTCACCGCCATCCTCGGTAACGCCACCCTCGCACGGCGTGACCTCGCCCCCGACTCCCCCGCCACCACCCACCTCGATCGAATCGAGGCGACGTGCCACCGCGCCGCCGACCTCTGCCGCCAGATGCTCGCCTATGCCGGCAAGGGGCGGTTCGTCGTCCAGCCCGTCGACCTCTCGGAGCTGGTCGCCACCATGACCCGCCTCCTGGAGGTGTCGCTGCCGAAGGGGGTCCGGCTCGAGTGCCATCTCGCCGAGGCGCTGCCGGCGGTGGAGGGGGATGTCTCCCAGCTCCAGCAGGTGGTCATGAACCTGGTGACCAACGCAGCCGAGGCGATCGGGGAGGAAGACGGCACGCTCACCGTTGCCACCGGGGTGGTGCAGGCAGACCGTACCTACCTCACCTCCACCGTGGCGGCGCCTTACCTTGCCGAGGGGCCGTACTGCTTCTTCGAAGTCTCGGACACCGGGTGCGGCATGGATACGGCCACGGTGGAACACATCTTCGACCCCTTCTTTACCACCAAGGTGACCGGCCGCGGCCTCGGGATGAGCGCGGTGGGTGGGATCGTCCGTGGCCACCACGGTGCCCTGAAGGTGTACAGCGAGGTGGGCAAGGGGACAAGCTTCAAGATCCTCCTGCCGGCGACCGCGGCGCGCGCCATCCCCCTCCCCCACCCGCAGGCGGCACCGGCTGCCGCCATCCCCGGATCGGGCGGTATCTTGGTGGTCGAAGATGAGGAGGTGGTACGCGATGTGGCCAGCCGTATCCTCACCCGGGCCGGCTACACAGTCCTCGTGGCGGAGGATGGAGTGGTCGGGGTCGAAATGTTTGAACGCCACCGGCAGGAAATCGATGTGGTCCTCCTCGACATGACCATGCCGCGCATGGACGGCGAGGAGACCTTCCAGCGCATGCGGGCGATCGACCCGCAGGTGCGGGTGGTCCTCACCTCCGGCTACGACGAGCAGCACGCCACCCGCCACCTGATGGGAGGATCCCGCACCGGCTTTATCCACAAGCCGTACCGTGCCACGGAGCTAATCGCCACGGTGGGTAGTGTGCTGAAGGACGGTGAGGGGTAGCGAATTGGGGTCAGGGCTTGCCTTGCCACATCTCTTCGCACCCGGTCACTCTCTGGTCTGCGCGCTTTGCCGAAACTGCCTATTCCCTTAGCTCATGAAGCCCCAGAACAGATCGGCGAATGCGGAACACGAAGGCAAGCCCTGACCCCAATTCCCCCTACTCACACCCACTACAGGCAGCCGCATCACAATCCACCTCTGGGTACGAGACCACCGAGGGCTCCAGGGCGAGGCGGGCGACCACGCCCGGTGTGGTGTCGCAGATCTCCAGGTGGGCACCGGGGTGGGGGAGGAGACGGCGCACCAGGCGCAGGCCGGTGCCGAGGCCAAGACCCGCCTCCCAGTCGAAGCCCGCCGGTAGGCTGCCCACCACGTTGCGGACACTGATCGTCGCGCCGCGCTCCTGATCGTCCACCTCCACACGCACCTCGCCAGCGCTGTGCTTCACCGCGTTGGTGATCAGCTCGTTGAGCACCAGGGCGAGGGGGACGGCCTCCTCGTCGTGGACCCGCATGGGGCAGGGACGCCCCGTCGTCTGGCAGGCACCGAGGCGGGTGGTGAGCGGCCGGGGAGCGGCGGCGGCGATCGCCGCCACCACACTACACAGGCGCACGTCGCTCGTCGCCGCGCCGCTGTAGATGCCGTGGACCACGGCGATCGCCCGGATCTGGCCGATCGCCTCCTCCAGGGCCGCCATCACCACCGGCTGGTCGATCTCGTGCTGGCGCAGGAGCCCCACCACCCCCTGGAGGTGGTTCTTGATCCGGTGGTGGACCTCGCGGATCAGGGTGTCACGCTCGCGCTGGATCTCGGCGATCCGTGCACTCTCCCCGTGCCGCAGGTCGGAGATATCGCGCGCCACGGTGTAGACGTACTCGTCACCCTCGAAGTCGATGTGCTTGGCGGAGAGGACCACCGGGAAGGTGGTGCCGTCCTTGCGCCGGTGGGTCGTCTCGACGGAGAGCAGACCCGCCTCCTTCAGCCGTCGCCACGTAGTGGGGAACTGCGCCTCGGGAAAGTCCGGGTTGATGTCCCAGACGTGGCGGGCAAGGAGCTCCTCCCGGTGATAGTCCAAGGCATCACAGGCAGCCTGGTTCGTGTAGCAGATGGCTCCGCTGCGATCGAGGACGAAGGTCGGGATCGCCGCCTCGTCCACACAGGTGCGCATCAGACGATCCTGCGCCCGCTCGCGTAGCTCCGCCTGCCTGACGTGCCGCGCCGCCTCAATCTCCCTTCCCTCGCCTTCCAACTCCGACCCTTTACCCATCACTTACCTCCCTGCGACTCTCCCGCCGGTCGCACGCCGCGCTTCCTGCACGGACGTCCCACCCCTCCATCACTATATCCCGCTTGCCCGTCCGGCGTGGCCTCCGGGAGCCACTGGTCGAGACACGCGGCCAGCACCTCACGATGAATCGGCTTGACCCGGTATACATCCATTCCCACACGGAGGCATTCCTCTCGGGTGCTCTCCAGGGCGGTGGCGGTAACCCCGAGGATCGGGATGTGGCGGCCCGGTGGCTCGGCGGCACGGATCCGGGCGGTGGCCTCATCACCCGCCATCACCGGCATCTGGTGGTCCATCAAGACGAGGTCAATCCCCCCCTCGGCCACCGCCGCCACCGCCTCGGCGCCGTTGGCCACCACCACCGCCTGGTGGCCGAGCTGGCGCACCATGTGGGCCATGATCCGCTGATTCACCACGTTGTCCTCGGCGATGAGGATCCGCGCCGGCGCAGCCACCGGCGACTCGCCGGCGGCCACCGGCGGCCGGGGCTCACAGACCGGCTCGCCATCGAGGAGGTCAACGAGGGCAGCGTGCAGGGCGCCAGGGTGGAACGGTTTCGGGAGGCGGTGGATGGGGAGGGGACCGGCACCCGTGGCTGCGGCCATGCCACCCCAGCCAAGCTCGAGAATCGCCGGGCGGGCGGCGGGTGGCAGGGCCGCCAGCCGCGGGTAGAGCGGTGCGAGCCACGACGTGTGGTCGCCATCGACAACCAGAAGATCGGCGGGGTGGCCCACCTCCAAGCCGTGCTCGACCACCGCCATGAGATTGTCCAGGCTTGCCGCCCACACCACCGTCCCCCCCCACCGGCGGAGCTGCTCCGCCACCGCGGTGGTGGTGGCGCTCCCCGGGGGGGTGACGAGGATCTGTGTCGTGGCGAGATCGGCGGGGAGAGGGTGGGGCGACGACGGGTCGGCGACACGTGCGGTGAAGCGGAAGGTGGACCCCTCCCCCGGGGTGGACGTCACCTCGATCCGCCCCCCCATGTGCTCCACGAGCCGGCGGCAGATGGCGAGCCCCAGACCGCTCCCCCCGTGCTCCCGGGTGTTGGACGAGTCCGCCTGAACAAAGGATCCGAAGATGTGTGGCACGACCTCCGGAGCGATCCCGATCCCCGTGTCCCGCACCGCCACGTAGAGGAGGGCGCCTCCATCTTCCACCCGCTTGCTCCCCACCTCCACCACGACCTCACCCCTGCTTTCGGTGAACTTCACCGCGTTGCCCAGGAGGTTGACGAGGACCCGGCGCAGGCGCACCTCGTCCCCTGCCACCGTCGCCGGGAGGTCACCGTCGGCAATCGAGACGAGCTCCACGTTTTTTTCCATGGCCAGGGGCGCCACCACGTCGAGGGCGGTGGCCAACACGGCGAGGGGATCGAGCTCTCGCTGCTCCATCTCCAACTTGCCGGTATCGGCCTGCGCCAGATCGAGGCAGTCGTTGAGCAGCGTCAGGAGGGTGGCGGCGGAGGTGCGCGCGGTGCGGGCGCATCGCTCCTGCTCCTCCGCGAGATCGGACTCGAGCAAGATGTCGAGCATCCCGAGCACCCCGTTGAACGGCGTGCGGATCTCGTGGCCGAGCACCGCCAGGAAGGCGGACTTCGTCCGGTTTGCCTCTCCCGCCCGCTCCATCGCCGCAACGAGCTCCTCCTCCACACGCACGTGGGCGATGAGCTTCGCCACCGCATTCGCCACCGCCTCCAGAAAGGCGGCCTCCCCCTCGGCCGGGGTATGGCCGTCGGGAAGGTAGAGGGTGAGGACGCCGAGGAGGCGCTCCCCGTGCAGCAGCGGCAGGCTGTAGTGGCCGTGGGGGAGGATCCCGTCGTACCTGGTCTCGTGGCGATCATCGACGCAGGCCGCGAACTGGGTGGTCCGGGCCGCCGCGGCCCGACCACAGTGGCAGTGGCCAAAGGGGACGCGACGACACGTATGGCAGAGCTCCGGCGGC
>CAZRGD010000035.1:8549-13366 GCA_964599505.1 uncultured Nitrospirota bacterium
GGCTCTTCGCCGGTGAGGAAGATGGCCGCGGTGGGGTCCAGCGGCAGCCACGGAACAGTGGCAGTGGCCAAAGGGGACGCGACGACACGTATGGCAGAGCTCCGGCGGCAGGTTCCGCTCCACCGCCAGCTCCAGGACCTCCGGCTCTTCGCCGGTGAGGAAGATGGCCGCGGTGGGGTCCAGCGGCAGCCACGGAATCGCCAGGATCTCGTCGAGGGCGCCTTCGAGCTGCTCGTGGAGGGGGATCGACTCGATCCCGAGGCGCAGGAGGCCGTTGAGGATGGCCTGCTGGGCCGCGAGGGCGGGGGCCTGAGGTTGAGAAACTTGGGTCGGAGTCGTCGCCATCGCAACCACCTGTTCGGGCCGGGGCGGGCGCACGCCACCGGTGATTGAATGTAGACGCGCCTTCCAGGCGCGTGCCTCAAGATTGCAAGCGGCTGGAAGCCGCTTCTACAAAAGGCGGGTCTGCGGCCTGGAAAGCAGCGCCACCCGGGGGATTCGGGGTGGCGTGAACGGCAATCCGGCGGGTCTTGAGCCGGATCGTCTTGCCCCTTATCGGCCCATCTCTGATTTCCCTTGAGGGTGGATCCTCTACAGAGGTGAGGCCACCATCGCAGTGGGGTCAGGTCTGAGCGTCACAACCAAAGGCGTTCGTGGTCTCCGTGGCGGCGACGATCTGCTTGGCGACGTCGGCCAGCTTCACGCGGCACGAGCGCGCCCGACACCGCATCGCCTCGAATGCCTCCTTCTGACTCATGGCGTGGCGCTCCATCACCAGCCCCACCGCGACGCTGATCTCGCGCCCCTGGTTCAAGGCGTGGTTCAGGTGGTGCTCCGTCGCCGCCAACCGCCGCAGGTCGCCACCGCGGGCCAGGGCCGCCTCCACCGCGGGGATGAGCTGGGTGATGTCGACGGGCTTCACCAGGTAGCCCACCGCCCCCTCACGGATCGCCGCCTGCACCACCTCCGCGTCCGAGTAGGCGGAGAGGATGAGGACCGGGCAGCGCTCACGGATCTGGTGTGCAACCTCCAGGCCGGAAAGCCCGGGCATCTGCACGTCGAGGATGGCGAGATCAAAGGTCGACGCCTCAGCGCGGACGACCGCCTCGCGCCCGTTGTCCACCGCCTCCACCTCAAAGCCCGCACGGACGAGCCCCTCCTCCAGGACAGCGAGAACAAGGCGATCGTCCTCGGCAACAAGAATCCTGCTTCTTCCCATCGTGTCTCCTCCTCACTGCTCTGGAGCCATTCGGCCCCAATTCCCAAGCCAACAAGGGAGACGATGGCGCGCTCCGGTGCAGAGCGCAACGGAACTCCTCAAGTCATAATCCCCGCCCGCCGAAAGGGGGGAGGTTCGAGGCCACATGCCCGCCTCGACGAGTCAGTCGCCACCCCAGACCGTGGCGACGAAGCCGGTCCTCAGGCCAAGAAGCCGCCTGGTCCCTTCACGTTGGATCGCACGCCCAACAGGGTTGCGGGCTCCTCCACGTCTCCTCTGTTCCACGGATGCGTCTTGGCCAAAATCGGGCCCCGCTTTTCATCACTCATCGCGAAAGAGCCTTGGCCATGACTGCATCCTCCACCCGCGTCCGAACGCTCGTCGAGCGGCTACCGCGCTTCAACCGGTCGGCGATCCTCGGAATCGGAGCGATCAGCATCCTCGCTACGATTACTCTCGGCCTCACCCTCTGCCTCGGCGCCCTCGGCACGGCGCTTGATCTCGCGGGGCAGCAAGGGATGTACAGCCAAAAGATGGCGAAGACGGTGGCTGAGCTCATCATGGCCACCGACACCGATGAGGCGGGGGCGACGGCGGCGGTGGACGACCTGCGCCGAACCGCGGCCACCTTCGAGGCGACGGTTACCTACTTCGAGAAGATGGGGGGCGCCATTGCGCAGCGGGCGGCGGCAGTCCGTGCAGTGTGGACCCCCTTTCAGGCGGCGATAAACGGGGCGATTGCCGGAGGGGATGCCCTCGGCCCGGCCATCGACGTGGTCCACAAGACGAACCTCGATCTTCTCGCCCGGAGCCACGACCTCGTCGTCGCGCTCGCTGCCAAGGTAAAGCTCTACGCGCGGCTCGGTCTCGCCACCCTCATCGCCACGGTCCTTGCCGCCGGCGCCATCTTCCTCTTCCTCTGGCGCGACGGCCGCCGCCAGGAGCGGGAGGCAGTGGCTCACGCCGCGGAGGAGGTGGAGCGCCGCCGGATCGAGCAAGAGGCCCTGCGTCTGAAGGTCGCCCTCGATGGCCTGCCGATGAACGTGATCATGGCCGGGCCAGACCACCGGATCCTCTACGCCAACGACTGCGCCGTCGCCGCCCTCGGGGAGGTGGAGGCGGCGCTGGGCCGCCGGGTCCCCGGCTTCCGCGCCGCGGCGGTGGTGGGCAGTGGGGTCGACCTCTTTCAACCGGAGCCGGGGGTGATGCGCCGCATCCTCGATGACGAAGCGGCCCTCCCCCGCTCCTGCCGGTGCGAGATCAGCGAGCGGATCTTCGAGATGACCGCCGGCGCCGTGTGCGACCCGGCCGGCGAGCGCCTCGGGAGCGTGGTCGTGTGGCGAGAGACCACCGAGGAGGTCCACCTGGCACGCGAAACTGATGGGCTCATGAAGGCGGTTGCCGCCGGTGACCTCACCCGCCGCCTCGACCCCGACGCCTTCGCTGACTCCGCCATGCAGGTCCAGGTCACGCGCCTCAACGCCATGCTCGACACGGTGGAAGCGCCGCTCTCCGCGGTGCGCACCGCCGCCCACGAGGTAGCCCTGGCCACCGGCGAGATCGCCACCGGCAACCAGGATCTCGCTGTCCGCACCGAGGCGCAGTCCGCCTCGGTGGAGGAGACGGCGGCGGCGATGGAGGAGATCTCCGCCACCACGGAGCAGGCGGCGGCCAAGGCGCACGAGGCCCAGGAGCTTGCCATGCAGGCAAGCCAGGTGGCGAAGGAGGGGGGCACGGTGGTGAATGATGCGGTGGCGGCCATGGCCACCATCGAGGAGTCGTCGGGCCACATTGCCGACATCATCCAGGTCATCGACGACATCGCCTTCCAGACCAATTTGCTCTCCCTGAACGCGGCGGTGGAGGCGGCGCGTGCCGGCGAGCAGGGGCGTGGCTTTGCGGTAGTCGCTGCCGAGGTGCGAAACCTGGCACGACGATCGGCGAAGGCGGCGGCGGAGATCAAGGCGCTGATCGGCGACTCGGTGGCCAAGGTGGCCGTCGGCACCGAGCTCGTGAACGCCTCGGGCGACCTCCTCGGAGGCATCATCACCTCGGTGGAGCTGGTGAGCACCATCGCCGAGGAGATAGCCGCCACCTCCGGGGAGCAGTCGGCCGGGATCGCTTCGGTAAATGTGGCCATGGCCGAGATCGCCGGTCGCCTACAGCAAAACGGTGCCCTGGTCGAGGAGGTCGCGGCCTCCGCCGAGGCCCTCGCCACCAGCGCCCGCGTGATGGATTCCCAGGTGGAGCGGTTCCGGCTCCGCCAGACGACGCCCCCGGCGGTCGCGAGACCGGCGGTCGACTGAGACGATTTTCGCGGCCAGGAATAAGGAGGGGGTGAAGCAGGCTCGCCACCGCCGCTGATCGGGCTACCCTCCCCAACCATGGAGAGGGAGATGCCACCCACGACGCAGGTCCCCGCGGGGGTCCTCTTTCGCCTCTTCCTGCGCCTCGGCCTCACCGCCTTTGGTGGCCCGGCGATGGTGGCCTATATCCGCGAGCAGGTGGTCGTGCGACGCGGCTGGGTGGCGGAGGAGGATTTTGCCGACGGCGTTGCCCTCTGCCAGACCCTCCCCGGGGCGACGGCGATGCAGGCGGCAGCGTATGCCGGCCTGCGCGCCGGCGGACCGACCGGGGCGCTCGCCGCCTACGCCGGCTTCGGGCTGCCTGCCTTTGGCCTGATGGTCGTCTTCGCCCTCCTCTATCAGGACGCACACACCCTCCCGGCGGTGACCGCCGCCTTCATCGGCCTGAAGGCGATCGTCTGCGCCATCGTCGCCCACGCCACCCTCTCCTTCGGCCGCAAGGCGGTCCACGACCCGCGCGACCTCGGCCTGGCGATCGCCGCCGGTGGATTCCTCGCGGTCGGCGGCTCCCCCATCGTCGCCATCGCAATGGCCGGTCTCGCCGGCCTCCTCCTCTTTCACGGGGTGGCGCCGAGCGCGCCGCCGGCAGGCGCGGCGCTCCCGACCACCGGCGCCACCCGCACCGCCGTGGCCCTCGCCGGCGCCCTCGCCCTGCTCCTCTTCCTCCTCTTTCTCTTCCACCGCCCCCTCTTTCATCTGGGCGCGCTCATGGTGCGCGTCGACCTCTTCGCCTTCGGCGGCGGCTACGCCTCGCTCCCTCTGCTGCTGCACGAGGTGGTGGAGGTGCGCCACTGGCTCGACCCGGCCACCTTCATGGACGGCATCGCCCTCGGCCAGGTGACCCCAGGGCCGATCGTCATCACCGCCACCTTCGTCGGCCAGCTCGTCGCCGGGATCAGCGGCGCCCTGGTGGCGACGGTGGGGATCCTCACCCCATCGTTGATGGTCCTGCTCGCCGCGGTGCCGCACCTCGACCGCCTGCGCGGTAGCGCCGCAGTGCAACGGGCCCTGCGCGGGGTCCTGGCCACCTTCGTGGGGCTCCTGGCCGCGGTGCTCTTCCACTTTCTGCGCACGACCCCGTGGTCGCCGGTGGCCGCGGCGGTGGCCGCGGCGGCGCTGGTCGCCCTGCGCCTCGGCGTCGACCTCCTGTGGGTGGTGGCCGGCGGCGCCGCGGTCGCGGCGTGGCTGCTGTAGGGCGCGCAGGGCGCGCCCGGGGATGGGGCTCGCTACGC
>CAZRGD010000036.1:0-1603 GCA_964599505.1 uncultured Nitrospirota bacterium
GCCCCCCACCCTGAATCCGCGCAATCTGCGACTCCCCCACCGACGATCACAGCCGAAGATCGTAGTGTATTGACAACGTACATACACAAGCTATTCTCGAATGCTATGGATGCACGCTTTCGGCTCCTCGGGATCACCTCGGAAGGAGCGAGCAATCTATGAACGTTGAGACTTTGAAACAGCGCTTGAACCGCAACCGTCCTATGACATCCGTCACCCTTCGCATGCCCGAGGATGTGGTGGCGGAGCTTAAACGGATAGCCCCCATGCTCGGCTTTTCCGGCTACCAGCCTCTGATCCGTGCCTATGTGGGCCAGGGGTTGCGTGCCGATCTGGAAAGGCTGGAGAACGATAGCCTCGCCACCCTGATCGAGAGCCTCAGACGCCGTGGCGTCAGTGAGGCGGTGATCGAGGAGGCCCTCGATGAGGTACGCCGTGCGGCGTGATCCAGCTCCCGGTCACTCCTTTACCTTCTTTTCCGATGCCGTCCTTTGCGTGTCCGCGGTAGACCCGCCTTCCAGACCTGCGCCATGTCGCACTCGACCTGCGTTGACACCACCCTCCCGGCGCCCCCCTTCGTGGCCTCCGTGGTTTTGCCCCCCCGGACCGCACGGCGAAAGTGGTCTATCCTCGCCGCGCCATGGCCACCTACGACCTCTACCTCTACATCGACGGCGTGCCGACGGTGGACCAGGTGGGCGGTGTGCTCGGGGAGCTTGCGGCGCGGTGGGACGGGCAGATGGGGTGGTGGATCACCGAGGCGGAGGACCGTGGCAGCGGCGTGCGGGTGCGGCTGCTCGTCGAGCCGCACCTGGGTGAGTTGGGGGGGCGCCTCGGCCACCCGGCGATGGCGATGGTCGCCCTGACCACCGATGACCAGCGCTCCGACCGCGACTTCGTCACCGAGCTGAACACCGCCGCCACCCTCCAGCAGGCCCTCGGCGGTACCCTCTACGACCCGCAGGCGGACACCCTCTTTGCGTCCGCCGACGCCTTCGACGATCACACCAAGCAGCGGGTGGTCGCGTACTTCAATCAGCGCGACCGGTTCGAGGCGGAGATCGACGACGCTACCGCCACCCGCGCCGCCCTGGTCGGCGGCGGCGTGTGGTCGCCGGACGACGAGGCGGTCGACACCCTGGTGGCGGAGCACCGGCCGTGGATCGTCGCCGCCTCCATCTCTCTGGCGCTGCTCGCCCTGTTCGTCGCCATCGCCGTCCCCCGCGCCTGCGGGGGGGGATGAGCGGGCGACGGGGCAGGAGGTGAGCCCCGGCAGCGGCTGGCCTCGCACAGAGGTGCGGGGCGCGCAGAAGGAGGTTGGCCGAGGGTGAGGGAGCACGCCTCCCCCTCCCTCCGGGAGGGTGGTGGGAAGGGGCTGGGTGGGGGGTGGCTTGCCCAGCCAGGTGCCGATTCCGACCACCCCCACCCCAACCCTCCCCCGGGGGGGGAGGGGGCAGAATCGACTCCGCTGCGCGGAGGAAATTGATTGAGTGCCATCGTCCGACAGACTCCCAGAGCGATTCCCCTCTGCGTGCTCTGCCTCTCTGCGCGAGTCTTCACTCTCCGCGGCCGTGGGCGCGCGGGTGGGCGCGGTCGTACTGTT
>CAZRGD010000036.1:1703-10755 GCA_964599505.1 uncultured Nitrospirota bacterium
GCGAGTCTTCACTCTCCGCGGCCGTGGGCGCGCGGGTGGGCGCGGTCGTACTGTTCCAGGAGGTGCTGGAGGTCGACGTGGGCGTACTGCTGGGTGGTGGAGAGCGACGCGTGGCCGAGGAGCTCCTGGATGGAACGCAGGTCGGCGCCGCCTTCCAGGAGGTGGGTGGCGTAGGTGTGGCGCAGGGCGTGGGCGGAGGTGGCGGCGGGCAGACCGGCAATGCGCACCGCCTCCTTCACCAGCTGGTGGAGTCGGCGCACGGTGAGGCGGTCGCCGCCGGTGGTGAGGAAGAGGGGGGTGCCGTCGTCGTCTGCGACCGGCGCCGGCCGCTCGGGATCGTCGAGGTAGCGGGAGAGGGCGGCGCGCGCCGCGCCCACCGCCGGCGTCCGCCTCACCTTGCTCCCCTTGCCGTGGACGGTGACCCAGCCGCGGCGGTCGGAGATGTCCTCCTCGGAGAGGCGGCTCACCTCGGAGATCCGCAGACCGCAGCCGTAGAAGAGCTCGAGGATGGCGCTGTCGCGGCGTCCGTTGGCGGTGGCCGGGTCGGGGACCGCCAGGAGCCGCAGGACGTCGTCGATGGTCAGCACCCGTGGCAGCGGCTTGGGGGCGCGCGGTGCGTTCACCAGCCGTGCCGGGTTCGCCTCCAGCCTCCCCTCGCGCACCAGAAAGCGGAACAGGGAGCGGATCGCCGCCAGCTTGCGCGCCCGGCTGCGTGGCCCCACGCCGGCCTCCGCCAGGGTGGCGAGGAAGGCGCGCAGGTGGCGGTGGGTCACCGCCGCGGGATCCGCGATGGCGTTCGCATCGAGGTGGGCGACGAGCTGGCGCAGGTCGGTGGTGTAGGCGCGTACCGTGTGAGGCGAGGCGCACCGCCCCCGCTCCAGGTAGGTGAGAAAATCGGCGATCGCCCGCTCCATACCGCCCCCACGCGCCGCCCCTGATGGCGCGGCGCGACTCTACCACCGCCGTGCCCGCGTGCCAGGGGCGGCGAGGGCTTCACCACGGGGGTGAAACGTACGCCCCACCGGTCGGCCGCTTGCCGGAGGCAGGGGGCGCCAACATACTCGGATCTCCCTCCACCCCCCCCTCCCCCTATGGACCGCGCCGACGCCCTCACCGCGCACCTGAGTCAGTGGCAGGCCGAGTTCGGCCCATCACTCCGCGGGGAGGTGCGCGATGGGGTGGTGTGGCTGCACGGCGAGGTGGCGGATCACGGACGGCGTCAGGCCCTCGCCGAGGCCGGTGGAGCCGCCTTTCCCGACCAGGTGCTGGTCAACGCGGTCACTGTCGCCTGTGACGAGCCAGTGGAGGACGCGGTGATCCTCCGTTACCTCCACGCCGCCCTGACGAATGCTGCGGAGGTCTCCGTGGAGACGTTCACCGTGGAGGTGGGCGGCGGGGTGGTGAGCCTGATCGGTGAGGTGGGAAGCCAGGGAGAGCTCGCCTGTGCGGTCGATACCGCGGCGTCGATTCGTGGCGTCCGCCGGGTCACCTGCCTCCTGCGTCTCGCCCCGGACGCCCAGCGGCGTGACCTACGGATCGTCGAGCAGGTGATCGAGCGCCTCTGCTTCACCCCCGGCATCGACGACCGGCTGGTGCGGGTGATGTCCACCGAGGGCGAGGTGGTCCTCTTCGGGCGCGTCGCCGACGCGGCGCAGGCGCAGCAGGTGGAGCGCCTCGCCGCGGAGATCGACGGCGTCACCGCGGTACGCAACCGCCTGGAGGTCGACCGGCGGTGATCGCGGTGTACCGGTAGGAGCGGGCCATGCCCGCGACCCGGGCGGGCCGCCACGCCTGCGGCGTGGATCGGGGGCATGGCCCCCTCCTACCCCCTATCGCGCTGGCTACGGCTTCGCACCCTCGGGGACGGGGGGCGCCTTCGGGCTCGACGCCTTGGGAGTGGTGGTCGCCGGTGCCTCGCCCGCACCCTTCTCAGCCGCGGGCGGCGTCTTGGTGGCCATATCCTCCATCGCCTTTTGCAGATCGCCGGAGTTGGGGGTAGGGACGGCAGCCGGGGCGGTGATCGGCGCCACCGGCGCATCCTCGACCACCGAGGTGGTCGAGCCGCGCGACGCCATGAGGGCGAGGACCATGGAGGTGACCATGAAGGCGATCGCCACCCCGGCGGTGAGCTTGTTCATGAAGTTCGCCGGCCCCTCGCCGCCGAACTGCGCCTGGCTGCCGCCGAAGACGGCGCCGACGTCCGCTCCCTTGCCGGCGTTGAGCAGGACGATGATGATCACGGCGAAGCAGACGAGGACGTGAACGGTAACCAGAAAGGGAATCATGGTGTGCCTTCTCCGAGGGCCTCGGAGAGCCCCGCTTGTAGCTCATCGAGACGAAACGGCTTGACCACCACCGCCCGCCCCCGTTTCGAATGGGAAAGTCGATCGGCCGCCACCACGTCACCGGTGGCGATGACCACCGGCAGTTGCGGAAACCGCTCCTCCAGGAAGGCGAGGAGCTTGCTGCCCGGGGTGCCGGGCATCATCAGGTCGGTGATCACCGCCCGGAACCCGCCCCCCTCCTGGTCGAGCCGCGCCGCCGCCGCACCGCCGTCGGTGGCGGTTTCGCAGACGTAGCCGAGCGCCGCAAGCATCCGCGTCGCCAGGGTACGCATCATCGGGTCGTCGTCGACCAGCAGAATCCGCTCAGCCATGGTTCCCTCCATACCGCTTCGCTCCCCCCCTCGGCGGAACCGGCTATTGTGCGGTCTCCGCCACGCCGTCGGCAAGGATTACCACCCGGTCGCCGTGGACCTCGGCAAAGCCGCCGGTGATCGCGAAGCGCTGCTCGTCGCGTCCCTGACGCACCACCACCGTCCCCTCTCGGAGGGTGGAGAGGAAGGCCGTATGGCCGGGGAGGATGCCGAACTCGCCAGCGGTGCCGGGGCCGACAACGCCATCGGTCTCGCCCGAGAAGACCTCGCCGGTGGGGGTGACGATCGCCACCTCCACTAGACCGTCTCCTTCATGGTGTCCGCCTTGGCGACCGCCTCTTCGATGTTGCCGACCATGTAGAAGGCGTTCTCCGGCAGGTCGTCGAACTCGCCATGGACGATCCGCTTGAACCCCTGGATGGTCTCCTTCAGGGGGACGTGCTTGCCGCTCATACCGGTGAAGGTCTCGGCGACGAAGAAGGGCTGGGAGAGGAACTTCTGCAGGCGGCGGGCGCGCGCCACCACCAGCTTGTCCTCGTCGGAGAGCTCGTCGATGCCGAGGATGGCGATGATGTCCTGGAGCGCCTTGTACCGCTGGAGGGTCTCCTGGACCTCACGCGCCACCCGGTAGTGCTCCTCGCCCACCACCTGCGGGTCGAGGATCCGGGAGGTGGAATCAAGCGGGTCCACCGCCGGGTAGATCCCGAGCTCGGCGATCTTTCGCGACAGGACCGTGGTGGCGTCGAGGTGGGAGAAGGTGGTCGCCGGGGCCGGGTCGGTGAGGTCGTCCGCCGGCACGTAGACCGCCTGGATGGAGGTGATGGAGCCGTCCTTGGTGGAGGTGATGCGCTCCTGCAAGGTGCCCATCTCGGTGGCCAGGGTCGGTTGGTAGCCCACCGCCGAGGGCATCCGGCCGAGGAGCGCCGAGACCTCGGAGCCCGCCTGGGTGAAGCGGAACATATTGTCGATGAACAGCAGGACGTCCTGGTGGCGCTCATCACGGAAGTACTCGGCGACGGTGAGCGCGGAGAGGGCGACCCGCAGGCGCGCTCCCGGCGGTTCGTTCATCTGACCGTAGATCAGTGCCGCCTTGTCGATGACCCCCGACTCCTTCATCTCGTTCCACAGGTCGTTGCCCTCACGGGTCCGCTCGCCGACCCCGGCGAAGACCGAGTAGCCGCCGTGGGCGGTGGCCACCGCGTGGATGAGCTCCATGATGAGGACCGTCTTGCCGACTCCGGCGCCGCCGAACAGCCCCACCTTGCCGCCCTTGGAGTAGGGGGCGAGGAGATCGACCACCTTGATGCCGGTCTCGAAGATTTCGGTGGAGGTCTCCTGGGCGGCGAAGCTGGGCGCGGAGCGGTGGATCGGCCAGCGGGTGTCGCACTTCACCTCGCCGAGCTCATCCACCGGGTCGCCGATCACGTTGACGATCCGGCCCAACGCCCCCTCACCCACCGGTACGGTGATCGCGCTGCCGGTGTCGGTGACCTCCATCCCGCGCACCAGGCCGTCGGTGGAGGACATAGCGACGCAGCGCACCGACTCCTCGCCGAGGTGGTTCTCCACCTCCAGGACCAGGTGGATCCCCTTCTCGTCATCGTCGATGCGCAGGGCGTTGAGGATCGGCGGCAGCGCCTCCTCGGGAAAGCGCACATCAATCACCGCGCCGATGATCTGGGTGATGGAGCCGGTCGTGTTGGGCGTCGTCATGGTTCTCCTCATCAGCAATGGAGCGTGTCGTGTTGTCGTGGCCACGGCCCGCCTTTCTCGGCGGGGGTTGGCTCTTACGAGGCGAGGGCCTCGGCGCCGCCGACGATCTCCAAGATTTCCTTGGTGATGATCGCCTGGCGGGCGCGGTTCATGGTCAGGGTGAGCGATCGGATCAGCTCGTCGGCGTTGTTGGTGGCGGCGTCCATGGCGGCCATCCGCGCCGAGTGCTCGCTCGCCTCCGACTCGAACAGGGCGCGCAGGACGCGGTTGGCCACGTAGCGCGGCAGCAGGTCGGCGAGGAGCGCCGCCTCTCCGGGCTCGAAGAGGTAGGAGGCCTCGCCGCCGGCCTCGCCCTCTTCCACCTCGGGGATGGGCACCGGCAGGATCGGCTCAAGAGTGGGGACCTGCGAGATTGCCGATTTGAAGGTGTTGAAGGCGAGGATGAGCTGATCCGTCTCGCCCGCTTCGTAGGCGGCGATGGGGCCGGCCACCAGCTTGCGGGCGAGCTCCGGGGTGACGTGACCGCCCATCCCCTCGTGATCCGCGACCACCCTGTGGCCGCGCTTGCGCAAAAAGTCGCGCCCCTTGCGTCCCACCGCGATCACCTCGTAGGCCACCTCGGCGTGGCCCTCGAGCGAGCTCTCCACCGCTCTGAGAAGCTGGCCGTTGAAGCCGCCGCACAGACCGCGGTCGGAGGTCATGACAATCACCGTGGCACGCTTCACCGACCGCTGCTCCAGCAGGGGGTGGGCGGCCTCGGCACCGGCGGAGGCGAGGTGGCACACCAGCGCCTCCAGCTTGGCGGCGTAGGGGCGCGCACCGAGGACCGCGTCGTGGGCCCGTCGCATCTTCACCCCGGCGATCATTTTCATCGCCTTGGTGATCTGCTGCGTGCTCTTGACGCTGGCGATCCGGGTACGGATGTCCTTGAGAGAGGGCATGGGGAAGGGCTTTCAGCGATCAGCGTTCAGCGACTGGCTTTCGGGCTAGGCGGTGAAGGTCTGTTTGAAGGCGGTGATCGCCTCGCGCAGGGCCTTCTCGGTGTCGTCGTCGATCTTCTGCTGCTCGCGGATGGTGTCGCGGATCTGTACCTGGCTCGCCTTGACGTGGGCGATGAGGGCGTCGGCGAAGGGGCCGATCTTCTCCACCGGCAGGTCGTCCACCAGACCGTTGGTGACCGCAAACAGGGAGATCACCTGGTCCTCCACCGGCAGCGGCTGGTACTGCCCCTGCTTGAGGATCTCGACGGTGCGCTCGCCGCGGGCGAGCTGTGCCTGGGTGGCGGCGTCGAGGTCGGAGCCGAACTGGGCAAAGGCGGCGAGCTCGCGGTACTGGGCGAGGTCGAGACGCATGGAGCCGGCCACCTGCTTCATCGCCTTCACCTGCGCCGCGCCACCGACGCGGGAGACCGAGAGGCCGACGTTGATCGCCGGCCGCACCCCCGAGTAGAAGAGGTCGCTCTCCAGAAAGATCTGGCCGTCGGTGATGGAGATGACGTTGGTCGGGATGTAGGCGGAGACGTCGTTCGCCTGGGTCTCGATGATCGGCAAGGCGGTCAGAGAGCCGGCGCCGAGCTCATCGGAGAGCTTCGCGGCGCGCTCCAACAGACGCGAGTGGAGGTAGAAGACGTCACCCGGGTACGCCTCACGACCCGGCGGCCGGCGCAACAACAAGGAGAGCTCGCGGTACGCCACCGCCTGCTTGGAGAGGTCGTCGTAGACGATCAGGGCGTGCTGGCCGTTGTCGCGGTAGTACTCGCCGATCGCGCACCCGACATAGGGGGCAATGTACTGCAACGGCGCCATCTCCGAGGCGGTCGCGGAGACCACCGTGGTGTAGTCCATGGCGCCGGCCTTCTCCAGGGTCTCCACCACTCGCGCCACGGTGGAGCGTTTCTGGCCGATCGCCACGTAGACGCAGAAGACCGGCTTGTCGGTCTCATGGGTCGTCTTCTGGTTGATGATCGCGTCGATCGCCACCGCGGTCTTGCCGGTCTGGCGGTCGCCGATAATCAGCTCGCGCTGGCCGCGGCCGATCGGCACCAGGGCGTCGATCGCCTTCAGGCCGGTCTGCAGCGGCTCGTGGACCGATTTACGCTTGACGATGCCGGGGGCGACGACGTCGATGTTGCGGGTCTCGGTGGAGTCGATCGGCCCCTTGTCGTCGATCGGCTGGCCGAGGGCATTGACCACCCGCCCCTGCATCGCCGGCCCTACCGGGGTCTCGATGATCCGCCCGGTGCGCTGCACCCGGCACCCCTCCACCACCTCGCGGCTCTGGCCGAGGAGGACCGCACCGACGGTCGACTCTTCGAGGTTGAGGGCGAGGCCCATCACCCCGTCGGGGAGCTCCAGGAGCTCGCCGGACATGACGTGGTCGAGGCCGTAGATCTGGGCGATACCATCACCCACGGAGATCACGGTCCCGGTCTCGGTGACCTGGACCTCGCTGTCGTACTCCTCGATCTGCTTCTTGATCAGCTCACTGATCTCTGCGGCCTTCAGCTCCATGCTTCCTCCGTTTGCGCTCTATTTGGCAGCGATTCATCCCGCAGCCGATGTACGGTTCGTCTTATTTTCAGACGCCTACTCAGCAAGAAGGTGCGCCCGCAGCCCCTTGAGGCGGCCACGGACGGACCCATCGATCTCTTCACTACCGACATGCACCACCATCCCGCCGATCAGGCCGGGCTGTACCTCCACCTCGACCTCCACCTTTTTGTCCAGGCGGCTTCCAAGGCGACGCGCCACCTCGGCGACCTCACCGCCGGCCAGGGTTCGGGCGCTCTCCAGCGCCACCCGCTCCACCCCGCGCCGGGCGTCATAGGCGCGGCGAAAGGCGCCGGCGATCTCCGGGAAGAGCTGCAAGCGGCGGTTCGTCAACACCACCCCGAGAAAGCGGCGCATCAGGTCGGAGAGGCCAAGCCCCTCGACGACCTCCGCCACCACCTTCTCCTTCGCCTCTATCGTCTGAACCGGATTCGCGAGGAAACGATCAAGCCCCGGTGTGGCGCCGAAGAGGCCGTCGACACGCGCCACCTCACCATTGATCGCGTCCACCGCCTCGGCCTCGCTTGCGAGATCGAGAAGGACACCGGCGTAGAGCTGATCCGGAGAGGTAGCCATGGTCAGGAAAGGGTCTCCTCGACCAGACGCTGCTGGTCGTCATCATTGATCGACTCGGCGATCAGCCCCTCGGCCGAGGCCACCGCCCGCTCCACCACCGCTTGGCGCAGCTCCACCGCGAGGCGCTTCTCCTCTTGCTCCGCCATCACCTGCACCTGATGGGCCAGGCGGGTCGCCTGGGCGCGGCTGGCGCTCAAGATCTGCTGTGCCTCCGCCTCGCCATCGGTGTCGCCCGCCGCGAGGAGCTCCGCGACCTCCTCCTCCTGATGGCGAATGCGCTCCTGGATCGCGGCCAACCGCTCCTTCGCCCGCTGCAGCTCGCGACCACTGGCGGAAAGGTCATCCTCAATCGAGGCGCGGCGATGCTCGAAGAAGGCGCGCAGCGAAAAGACGCGGGTAAAGATCCATACCAGCACCGCGACGACGATCGCGAAGTTCACCAGACGACCGACGATGTGGCCGCCGCTCCCCTCCTCTGCCGCCCACGCCGGGGCCGCGACCAGCAGGATCGCCATCCACAAGAGGGGCAAGATACGCCTCATACCGCCCTCCCGAGTGCCTTGTCGGCGATCTCGTGGGCCAACGCCGCCTCGCTCGCGGCCAGCTCCTGGACAAGCGCCTGGCGGCGGCGGTCCAGCTCCTCGGCGTGGCTCGCCAACTCCGCCTCCGCCCTCTCCTTCGCCTGCGCCACGATCGCCTCGGCCTCGGCCACCGCCTTGGTGCGATGCTCCTGATAACGGCCTCGCGCCTCCGAGCGGGCCACCGCCAGATCGGCGTCATAGGAGGCCATCAGCTCCGCCCCCTGCTCCTCCACCGACTCCACCTGACCCCGTGCCCCCGCCGTCTTTTTCCGCCTCTCCTCCAACACCCGGAGGATCGGACGGTAGAGCACCAGGTTCAGGACGACGAGAAGAACCAGGAAGTTCACCGCCTGAATAAAGAAAGATACGTTGAGCTCGATCATCGTCTCACCTGTCTCGTCCGGCGGTCGTCCTCTCCAGCCACCACCACGCGAAAGAGCCGCGCACTATACAGATCGGCGCCGGGAAAAGCGAGATCCTTGTGTCGTGTCCCCACAACGGAACGTCACCATGGGGACTGGTCAAGGAACAACTGGGGTTCGCGGTAGCACCCTCGGAGCGAACCGGGCTAACATCCGCGCCGCTCCGAGGAGGAGTGGCCGAGCGGTCGAAGGCGGCGGTCTTGAAAACCGTTGTGGCGCGAGTCACCGGGGGTTCAAATCCCTCCTCCTCCGCCAGCGCAAACCGATCTATACTGCCCATCGGCCCGCGAGCGGGTCCGACCCACGGAGAGATGACCGAGAGGCCGAAGGTGCTCGCCTGCTAAGTGAGTGTGGCGAAAGCCACCGAGGGTTCAAATCCCTCTCTCTCCGCCACCCACCCTGGTGGAACCCACCCACCTCCCCATACAATGAGCCCCAGGCGGCGCCTCGCGCCGCCTTTTCTCACTCCACGCGCCCGTGGCTCAGCTGGATAGAGCATCGGACTACGAATCCGAGGGTCGCAGGTTCGAATCCTGCCGGGCGCACCAGAAAATC